>NZ_JBSXOE010000030.1:0-231426 GCF_056859295.1 Roseovarius sp. B-10
CGATGAAAAGGTGGCGCGCCTGCACCTGGACCGCATCGGCGTCAAGCTGACCGAACTGCGCCCCGACCAGGCGGAGTATATCGGCGTGACGCCGCAAGGGCCGTTCAAGCCCGAGCATTACCGGTATTGAGGGAGGCCAAGATGATAAAACGCACACCGCATATCGTGGGCCTGGGCAATGCCCTGGTCGATGTCGTCGCCGCCGTGCCACCCGAGGTGGTCACCCGCCACGGGCTGACGCCGGGCGGGATGCACCTGGTCGAAGCCGAGGCCGCCCATGCCCTGTTCGACGAGGTCGGACCGGGCGTGCGCCAGTCCGGCGGTTCGGTCGCCAATACCATCGCGCATCTGGCCGAAACGCCGGTGCGGGGGACCTACATCGGCAAGGTTGCCGATGACGATCTTGGAGAGACCTTCCGCCAGGAAATGGTGGGACTCGAGCTGGCCGCGCCGGTCGCGGTCGTCCAGAACGACGATCACGGGACCGGGCGCTGCGTGGTCCTTGTCACCCCCGACGGCGAACGCACGATGAGCACCTACCTGGGTGCGGCGACCACGCTGATGCCCTTCGAAGCGCGCGCGGCGCTGCCGGAGGATTTCGACATCCTCTTCATCGAAGGCTATATCTGGGACGCGCCGCATGGCGCGGCGGTGATCGAAACGCTGGCCCAGGTGGCCAAGGCTGCCGGGGCCACCGTGGCGCTGACGCCATCGGATGCAGGCTGCGTGGAGCGAAACATCGAGGTGATGCGCAACACGGTCTCGCGCTATGTCGACGTCCTGATCGGCAATCATGCCGAGATCGGCGCCCTGGCAGGACGCGACGGCGCCGAGGCGGCGCTGGACTGGGCCATGTCCAAGGTCGCCGTCGCCGCGGTCACCGAGCACGAAAAGGGCTCCTGGGTGGCCGATGCGGATGGCCGGCACCACGTGCCCGCGGCACCCGTCGCGCAGGTGGTCGACAGCACCGGCGCGGGCGATGCCTATGCCAGCGGCTTCCTGGCCGGGCTGGCCCAAGGGCACCCGGTGGACCGCGCCGGGAAAATGGGCGCGCGGCTGGCGGCCAGCGTGCTGGGCCATTACGGCGCGCGCGACGGCGCTGCGGCCCGCGCCATCGCCCTTCCGGCTGCCTGAACCGGACCCGAGACTGGCCGGAGCGTCACCGCCGCTCCGGCCCCGTCGCCGCCCGCACAACCGACACAGCGAGAGGATACCGTCATGACCGTGCAATCCCCTGTCGAAACCTTCTTCACCGAACCGCTTTCGTCGCGGGACCCGGAGGTCTGGGACGCGATCGGCAAGGAACTGGGCCGTCAGCGCCACGAGATCGAGTTGATCGCCTCGGAGAACATTGTCTCGGCAGCGGTGCTTGAAGCGCAGGGCAGCGTAATGACCAACAAGTACGCCGAAGGCTATCCCGGGCGGCGCTATTACGGCGGTTGCCAATACGTCGACATCGCCGAGACCCTTGCCATCGAACGTGCCTGCAAACTCTTCGGCTGCCAGTTCGCCAATGTGCAGCCCAACTCGGGCAGCCAGGCCAACCAGGGTGTCTTCCAGGCGCTGCTGAACCCCGGCGATACGATCCTCGGCATGAGCCTTGATGCTGGCGGCCACCTGACCCATGGTGCCAGGCCCAACCAGTCGGGCAAGTGGTTCAACGCCGTGCAATACGGTGTGCGCCAGCGAGACAGTCAGATCGACTACGACCAGATCCAGCAGCTCGCCACCGAACAGCAGCCGAAAATGATCATCGCAGGCGGCTCTGCCATCCCGCAGCAGATCGACTTCGCCCGCATCCGCGAGATCGCCGACAGCGTGGGCGCCTGGCTGCTGGCGGATGTGGCGCATTTCGCCGGGCTGATCGCGGCGGGGGTCTACCCCGATCCCTTCCCGCATGCCCATGTGGTCACCACCACGACGCACAAGACCCTGCGTGGTCCGCGTGGCGGCATGATCCTCACCAATGACGAGGCGATTGCGAAAAAGGTCAACTCGGCCATCTTCCCCGGCATCCAGGGCGGGCCGTTGATGCATGTGATCGCGGGCAAGGCCGTGGCCTTTGGCGAGGCACTGCGCCCGGAGTTCAAGACCTACCAGAACCAAGTGGTCAAGAACGCCCAGGCGCTGGCCGATCAGCTTATGAAGGGCGGTCTGGACATCGTCACCGGCGGCACCGAGAGCCACGTCATGCTGGTCGACCTGCGCCCCAAGGGCGTGAAGGGCAACGCCACCGAGGCGGCGCTGGAACGCGCCCAGATCACCTGCAACAAGAACGGCATCCCCTTCGACCCCGAGAAACCGACCGTGACCAGCGGCATCCGCCTGGGCACCCCGGCGGGGACCACCCGTGGCTTCGCCGAACCCGAGTTCCGCCAGATCGGCGACTGGATCGTGCAGGTCACCGACGGCCTGGCCGCCAACGGCGAGGACGGCAACGCCGCCGTTGAGTCCATGGTCGCGGCAGAGGTCGAAGCGCTCTGCGAATCATTCCCGCTTTACCCAAACCTCTGATCGCAGGCGAGGCGTTGCAGGCAACGCAGCATCGCGATGTCCGGCTCTGCGTCCAACAGCTCCCGTAATCGGCACTGGGCGGCAGACCACCTGCTGTGATCTATTGGCAGAGAAAAAATGAAACCCAAACCGATCAGCAGGTGCAAAGAGTAGCTTAAACCACGCCAGATACTGCCCAACCGATGGGTGAGTAGCTCAATCGCATGGTCCGAGCGACTCGCGGCTTGTTCTGATACAAGCGTATCGGGGCGTCGCAATCTGTTGCCCCAGACGTTACCCCGGCGCGGAAATGAAAAAGGTCGCTTGCGCGACCTACTTTCAAACCCTTGTTATTCTTGGGTTTTGTGGCGGACCGAGGAGGATTCGAACCCCCGACCCCTTGATTCGTAGTCAAGTACTCTATCCAGCTGAGCTATCGGTCCGTCGAGGTCAGCGTTTAGACTTTGCGATGTGCCGATGCAAGGGGGAGTTGGCGGTTTTATGCCGCGGTCGCGAAATTTCCCTTGGGCAGGGTGATGCGAAAACAGGTGCCGTTCTCGTCGCTGCGTTCGAGGGTCAGCGTGCCGCCGTGGCCACGCACCAGTTCGGCGGCGATCGAGAGGCCGAGCCCGGTGCCGCCACTGCTCGCGCCGCCACGGAACGGCTCGAACAGATGGTCGCGTGCCTTGGACGGCAGGCCGGGGCCGGTATCCTCGACCCGGATCACCCAGTCCCGCGTGTCGGCCTCGGCGGAGACGATGATGCGGCCCGGCACGCCGGCTCTGACGATCGCCTGACGTGCGTTTCGCATAAGATTGGTGAGCACGCGGTAGAACTGTTCGGCATCGGCGCGCAGCACCACGTCGGCGGCTACACGGTTCTCGAATCCCACGGCAAGATCGCCCGCGGCAAGGCGTTCGCCCTCGATGGCGTCCGTCACCAGGTCGGCGAGGTTGTGGCGCGCCAGTTTGGGTGCGGGCTCTTCGGCCTTACCGTAGGCGAGGGTGGCTTCGCACAGGTGCACCGCGCGGGTCAGCGAGTTGACCAGCTTGGGGGCCATGCGCCGCACGCGGGGGTCCTCGCTCATCTCCAGCCGGTCGGTGAAGAGCTGTGCGGAGGTAAGGATGTTGCGCAGGTCGTGGCTGATCTTGGCCACGGCACTGCCTAGCTGGGCGAGGTGCTCTTTCTGCTTGAGCGCGGCGGTGAGCTGGCGTTGCAGAGAATGCAGGCTTTCCTCGGCCTCTCGCAGTTCGGTGATGCCCGAGGATGGGGTGATCACGAGGCGGGCATCCTCGGGATCGGCGGCATAGGTCTGCATGGCCCCGACCACGCGGCGGATAGGACGCACGACGAAGCATTGCACCACCACGAAGAGAAGTCCCGCCGTGATCACCGAGATGACCAGCGACAGCCACAGGATGCGCAGCCCGTAATCTATCATCGCTGTGCGCAGATCGGCGGTGTCGAGCGTGATCTCTATGAGGATTCCACCCATGCGCACCGGCTCGCCGATCACGCGGATGACTTCTGGATCAGTTTGTGCGAGGCGGCGGAAGGCGTCCGTGATGAGGGTGACAGCCGACGGATCCCGCAAGTCGAAGCTTTGCGAGACAGGCGCGGGAACCGGCGAGGAGAGGACGAGTTGGCGCGCCTCATCGCGGCGCAGTACCACGTTGAAAACCTCGGCGTTGCGCAGGAGCTCTTCCTCGAGATCGGCGGAAACCTCGCCGCCGGTCAGCAGTCCCAGTGAGGCGATCTGCGCGCGTTGCAGGCGGTCGAGCAGGAACTGTTCGCGGAACCGCGCCACGGAGGGCACGAAGATCAGCACCTCGGCCAGCATCACGAAGATGGCCGTGAGGATCAGGAACCGGCCTGAAAGCGATCTTAGCACGCGTGCCCTCCCATTAGCGGCGTCAAGGCAGCCAACGCTGCACGAGGCGCACCACCTGTTTCACCATAGCGCTATCAAAGAGCCGGGGCGAGAAATAGGCTCCGGCGACGCGCTTGTTGATTTCGCCCAGCGTGGGGTAGGGCGCGACCATGCCTGCCACGTGTTTCATCTTGAGCTTGTTGGCGATGACCAGTGCCCAGAGGCTGATGAGCTCGCCCGCCTGCGCGCCCGCAATCGACGCGCCGACCGGCCGACCCCGCACGACCATCACCTTGATGAGGCCTGTGGTCTTGCGCTCGGCGATGGCGCGGTCGTTGTGGTTGTAGGGAAAGCGGAGAACCTCGAGATTGCCGGCATGTATGTCGCGCGCCTGTGCTTCGGTGAGGCCGATATGGGCCAGTTCGGGATCGGTGTAGGTGGCCCACGGGATGTGATCGGTGCGATTCTTCGCGGGCAGACCGAGCAGCGCCTGCCGGATGATGAGACCCGCCTGGTAGCCCGCAACATGGGTGAATTGCAGCCCTCCCGCCACGTCGCCGATGGCATGGACGCGCCTGTTGCTGGTGCGTAGCGAAGCGTCCACCTTGATTCCGCGCCTTGTCGTCTCGATGCCCGCCGCCTCGAGGTTGAGCCGGTCGGTGTTGGCCTTGCGCCCGACGGCCATCAGAAGGTGGCTGCCCTTGAATACACGGCCGTCCTTGGCCACGACTTCGATGGCGCCTGCCTTACCGCTTATCTCGGCGGCGAACGCCGCTTCCTCTATCGCGATGCCTTCCGCGTCGAAGCGGGCGCGAACCACCTCGACCATCTCGGGATCGTCCTGGCCCAGCACTTTCTCGCCCTCGATCACGGTGACGGCACAGCCGAGACGACGATGCGCCTGCGCCAGTTCCATACCGATCGGGCCACCGCCGATGACCAGCAGGTGATCTGGGCGCTCGCGCAGCTCGAAGATGGTCTCATTGGTCTCGTATGGCACGCGATCGAGCCCCGGAATCGGCGGCACCAGGGGCGAGGATCCGGTAGCGATGACCGTGCGCCGGGCAGAGATGATGTGGGCCCCCGCCTGCACCTCGGTGGGCGAGATGAATTCGCCGTACTCGCGGATCACCCGCACGCCGAGCCCCTCGAATCGCTCCTGGCTATCGACCGGTGCGATCTGCGCGATGACGTCTGCGACGTGATCCTTGGCGGCGGCGTAATCGACCTGCGGGACAACGTCGGCGATGCCGAACTGCACGGCATTGGCCTGGGCGTGGGCGGCCTTGCCGCTTGCGATCAGCGCCTTGGAGGGTACGCAACCGAAATTGAGGCAATCGCCGCCCATCCTGTGGCCTTCGAGAAGGACGACGCTCGCCCCCATCTGCACGGCACCCGCGGCGATTGAAAGCCCGCCCGAGCCGGCCCCGATGACCAGCAGATCCGGTGTCAGTTTGTGCATTCTCAAATGTCCCTTTTTCCACGGATGGCCTTGATGAGCATCGGCAGCGCGGCGAGCGCCGCAAGCCCGAGAATGGGGCCGATGATCTGTGGCTCCCACAAGAGAGAAAGATCGGGTGTGTCACCCCGGTCGAACACCTCGCCAAGCCCCACGCCGATCCAGGTGAATACGATCGCCCCGGGGATAATCCCCAACACCGTGGTGAGCACGAAGTTGCGAAACCGCACGCCCACTAGCGCCGGTAGCAGGTTGGCCACGAAGAACGGAACCGCGGGCACCAGCCGCATCAGGAACAGCACGCTGACCTCGTTGTCATGCAGGCGCTTCTTGAGCCGCTTGAGGCGGCCCTCCGACGTCTCGATCCGTGCCGCGAGGGCCGCGCCCAGCCCCCAGCGGGCGGCGAGGAAGATGGCGATCGCCCCCAGCGAGGCGGCGGTGACGTTGAACGCCGTGCCCAACACGAGCCCGAAAAGAAAGCCGCCGGTGACCGAGGCCACCGCCGCGCCGGGCAGCGAGAAGGCGACGATCACCACGTAGGTGGTGATAAAGGCTGCCGTCAGCGCCGCGAAATGGGTGTCGCGAAAGGCCAGGAGCATCTCGCGATGCTCGCGCAGCGTTTCGAAGGTGATGTGCTCGCGCAAGGTGACATAGCCCACCACCGCCGCCACGAGGATAATAGCGAGCGGGACGTGGCGCACGAGGCGCCGCCTCCGGGTCGTGGGCGTGGATGAGGAGCTCTGGTCCATGAGTTCACCGGGTTTGTTCGTTCTCGCTCCTAAATGTACGGTCCGGCGCTCGCTCGCCAGTACCTTCACGAGGGGGTGATCCCGGGTGATGCGCGTCGTGGTTTCTGTAATACACCGAGAGCAGGGGGTGTCCGCGAAAATGCAAGGGAAAATCTCCGGGCGAGGGTTTGACTTGGCCGGGGAGCGTCTTTATAGAACGGGCTTCGAACACATCCGGGCTCGGTGCGATTCCTGTCGCGCGGTGCCCCGCAGAACCGGAGACGGAGCGATGAAACGCACCTTTCAACCCTCGAACCTCGTGCGCAAGCATCGTCACGGGTTTCGCGCGCGCATGGCCACCAAGGCCGGGCGCAAGATTCTCAATGCCCGCCGCGCCCGCGGCCGCAAGTCGCTGAGCGCCTGAGCGCCAGCCCTTCGACATGACCATGACACCGCCGGAGGCCCCTGACAACAAGGCAGGGAATACGCCTCCGGCGGATTCATCATGTCCGCGCGTTACGCTGGACGTGATGCGCAGACGCGCCGAATTCCTGGCCGCCGCCCGGGCAAAGCGGCAGGGTACCAAGACGATGATGGTGCAGGGGCGTGATCGGCACGATGACGATCCCGGCGTCCGTGTTGGATTTACCTGTTCCAAGAAGGTGGGCAACGCCGTGGCCCGCAACCGTGCCAAGCGGCGGCTGCGCGCAGTGGCGCGTGAGATCCTGCCCGCCAGTGGGCAACCGGGTTGGGATTATGTGCTGATCGGTCGGGCGGGAGAGACGGGGCAGCGCCCGTTTGATGAGTTGCGCCGCGATCTCTCCTTCGCTCTCGACCGCCTGCGGGGGCGCGAATGAGCCCGCTCGCCCGCATGCTCGCGCTGCCGGTTCGGGGCTACCGGCTGATCCTGTCGCCCTGGCTCGGCTGGTCTTGTCGCTATCAGCCCACGTGCAGCCAATACGCGCTCGACGCGCTGGAGAGCCACGGAGCATTGCGTGGCGGGTGGCTTGCACTGCGGCGGATCGCCCGGTGCAATCCCTGGGGCGGGAGCGGCTATGACCCGGTGCCGGGCGCGGGCTGCGACTGCGGCGAGAACGCCCTTTCCCCTACCCGTGATACATGCGATAGGGAGCCGCCAAACGAGACATTCACGGAGAGACGGAATGGAGATTCGCGAGGCACTCACCTTTGACGACGTCCTGCTGGTGCCCGCGGCATCCTCGGTACTTCCCTCCGACGCCGACACGCGCACGCGCGTCACCCGCGATATCGCCCTCAACATTCCGCTCTTGAGTTCGGCCATGGACACGGTGACCGAGGGGCGCATGGCCATCTCGATGGCGCAGATGGGCGGCATGGGGGTAATCCACCGCAACCTGACCGTCGAGGAACAGGCCCGCGAGGTGCGCCGCGTGAAGCGGTTTGAATCCGGGATCGTCTACAACCCGATCACGCTCCGCCCCGACCAGACACTCGCGGATGCCAAGGCGCTCCAGGAGCGCTACAAGATCACCGGGTTCCCGGTGGTGGACGAGGGCGGGCGCGTCGTCGGCATCGTCACCAATCGCGACATGCGCTTTGCCGAGGACGAGAACACGCCGGTGAGCGTGATGATGACCTCCGACAACCTCGCCATCCTGCGCGAACCCGCCGATCGCGACGAGGCGCGCTCGCTGATGAAGGCGCGGCGCATCGAGAAGCTTCTCGTGACCGACCGCGAGGGCAAGCTCACCGGCCTGCTGACGCTGCGCGATTCCGAGCAAGCGGTGCTCAATCCCACGGCCTGCAAGGACCGGCTCGGACGCCTGCGGGTGGCCGCGGCCTCGACCGTGGGCGATGCCGGGTTCGAGCGCACGCAGGCGCTGGTGGAGGCGGGCGTCGACATGGTGGTGATCGACACCGCGCACGGCCATTCCGAGGGCGTGGCCGTCGCGGTCAAGAGGGCCAAGTCGATCTCGAACGAGGTGCAGGTCGTCGCTGGCAACGTCGCCACCGCCGAGGCCACCCGCGCGCTGATCGACGCGGGCGCCGACGCGGTGAAGGTAGGGATCGGACCGGGCAGCATCTGCACCACCCGCGTGGTGGCGGGCGTGGGCATGCCGCAGCTCACCGCGATCATGGACAGCGCGGCGGCGGCGGGCGATATACCGGTGATCGCCGATGGCGGCATCAAGTTCTCTGGCGATTTCGCCAAGGCGATCGCGGCGGGGGCGTCATGCGCGATGGTGGGTTCGATGCTCGCGGGCACCGACGAGAGCCCCGGCGAGGTGATCCTCTACCAGGGCCGCTCGTTCAAGGCGTATCGTGGCATGGGCAGTCTAGGCGCGATGGCGCGTGGCTCGGCCGACCGCTACTTCCAGAAGGATGCGGCCTCGGACAAGCTGGTGCCCGAAGGGATCGAGGGGCAGGTACCCTACAAGGGCCCCGCGGGCACGGTGCTGCACCAGCTTGTCGGTGGTCTGCGCGCGGCCATGGGCTATACCGGCTGTGCCACCGTGGACGAGATGCGCCACAAGTGTCGGTTCGTGCGCATCTCGGGAGCGGGTTTGAAGGAAAGTCATGTCCATGACGTGCAGATCACACGCGAGGCGCCAAATTACCGAGCAAGTTAGGTTTTTCAGACTCTTGCGATCCGAACTTAAAGTTTCATCATGACCCCGGGCGCGCGCATTTCGGCGGCGATCACGGTTATCGACGGGGTCCGCGAAGGTGCCCCGGCGGAGCGGGCACTTACCAATTGGGCGCGCGGTGCGCGCTATGCCGGCTCCAAGGACCGGGCGGCGGTGCGCGATCACGTTTTCGCGGTGCTGCGGCGCTGGCGGTCCTGCGCGGCGCGCGGTGGCGGGGACGGCGCGCGCGCGCTCCTGATCGGGTTACTTCGCGAGCTGGGCATTGATCCCGATACACTTTTCACCGGTGAAGGGCACGCACCCACGGTGCTTTCCGATGCCGAACGCGCGGCGGGGCGTGCGCCGGACGACGCGGAGGCGCGCGACCTGCCGGATTGGCTCTGGCCGCGCTTTGAGGCCGCTCTCGACAACGGGGCGGCGCAGGCAGCCGAAATGCTGCGCCACCGCGCGCCGGTCACGCTTCGGGTCAATGCCCGGCGGATGTCGCGCTCTGCGGCGCAAGCGGCGCTGGCACGGGAGGGAATCGTCACCCGCCCGCTCGATGAGGCGAAGATGGCGCTGCATGTTCTTGAAGGTGAACGTAAGATCTCCATGTCTTCACTTTATAGGACAGGCACGGTCGAGCTTCAGGATGCCAGCAGCCAGGCGGCGATGGAGGCGCTTGACCTGCGGCCCGGGGCGCGCGTTCTGGACTACTGCGCGGGGGGCGGCGGTAAGACGCTGGCGCTTGCTGCCCGGCTCGACGGGGAATGGTTCGCCCATGATGCCTCGGCGCGACGCATGTCCGACCTGCCGGCCCGCGCGGCCCGGGCGGGGGCAGAGGTTCGGCTCTGTGAAACGCAAGATTTGCAGGGACTTGCGCCGTTTGATGCGGTGCTTTGCGACGTGCCGTGTTCCGGTAGCGGCACCTGGCGGCGCGGGCCGCAGGCCAAATGGAACCTGACGCCCGACGATCTGGCGGACCTGGGTCGCATGCAACACGATATCCTCGTGCGGGCGGCGGATCTCGTCGCACCTGGCGGACGGCTCGTTTATTGCACATGTTCTATTTTTATCGAGGAAAACGAGCGTGTTATCGACCGTTTTTTATGTGAATCCGGCGATTGGTTCTGTGCAACGTCGAGGCGCTGGCCGATCAGCGAGACCGGGGACGGTTTCTTTTCAACACATTTTTTTCGCGAGTTTAATTCATGATTGCAATCTTGACGTGATTTTTCCGTTGCCGTTAAGTCTGCCTTAATCGTTTCGTCGCAGGATCGCGCCGGAGAGGTCATGGAGCAAAAGGCGCGGCGGGTGGCATTCCTGACAATATCCGAAGAGAACTGGCAGCGTGCCGGACAGCGGCTGGCTCCGCGTGCGGGTATCCTTGGGGTGGCAGCGGCGCTCTTTGCAGCGACAGGTATTCTGATGGGCAGCGGGCAGGCACGGTGGATGCTGACGCTCGTAGCCGCAATCCTGTTTTGCGCGGCGCTCTGGCTCTGGGTGGTCCGGTATCGCGCCGCGCGTGACAGCGCGGCGTTGTTCTCCCAAGCCGCTGGCGTTATTGAGCACGACCCGCAGCCCCTTCTGTTGTCCGGCCCCGAGGGCGCGATCGTGTTCGCCAATCGCGCTGCGCGCCATGATTTCGCGACGGTAAAGGGAAGCACGCTTGCGGCCCTACTGCGCGAGCAGCTTGCCAATCCCGGCCCACTCCTGTTTCGAATGGAATCGCGCGCCGCCGCGGTCGGCGCGGCGCGGGAGGACATGGTGACGCGTGCGGGCCACATGCGTCTCTCGGTGCACAAGGCGGGCGAGGCGCTCTACATGTGGCGCATCGAGAAATCCGCCGATCCCCCGCTCAGGGACCCCGAGGCACATCCGCTTCCGATGATGACGCTCGGGCGCAATGGCACCGTGCTCTACATGAACCCGGCGGCGCGCGATTTGATAGGCAGCCGCGTCCGCACGCTCGACGAGGTTTGCGGCACCGGAACGGTGCGATCGGGGGCCTTTTGCAAGGTTGCCACGCCGGACGGACCGCTTGATTGTCTGTATTTCGAGCGGCTTGGTATCGCCGGGCGCCGAGAGGCGTATCTCCTGCCGGGGATCGAGACCGGGCCGGGCGCGGTGGACGGCTGGGTCTTCTTCGACCATTTACCGGTTCCGCTGCTCAAGCTCGACACCGAGGGCTGCATCCGTCTGTCCAACAGGCCGGCACGGATGCTGCTGGGCTGTGAGGAGACAGGCGGCCTGCGGCTTGGCGAGATGCTCGAGGGGCTTGGTCGGCCGGTTGCAGACTGGATCGCCGACGCGGCCGCCGAGCGCGGGACGGTTCACCCCGAGTTCCTGCGCGTGCGGCAGGCCGAGGGCGAGAGGTTTGTGCAGGTGGCGCTCAACCGGGCGCGCGACGGCGACGAGACGGTGCTCATCGCGGTGATGACTGACGCCACGGAGCTCAAATCACTTCAGGCGCAATTCGTCCAGAGCCAGAAAATGCAGGCGATCGGCCAGCTTGCCGGGGGGATCGCGCATGATTTCAACAATCTTCTCACCGCGATCACCGGGCATTGCGACCTGATCCTGCTCCGCCACGATCCAGGAGATCAGGACTATGCCGACTTGACCCAGATCACCCAGAATGCCAACCGCGCCGCGGCACTGGTCAGCCAACTGCTCGCCTATTCGCGCAAGCAGACGATGCACCCCCGCATTCTCGATCTGCGCGACACGCTTTCGGATCTCACGCACCTGCTCAATCGGCTCGTCGGGGAGCGGATAACGCTCACACTGAGCCACGATCCGGGCCTCGACGCGATCCGGGCAGACAAGCGCCAGTTCGAGCAGGTCATCATGAACCTGGTGGTCAATTCCCGGGACGCCATGCCCAATGGAGGGGATATCCGTATCGTGACGCAGAACATCGCGCTTGATGAGCCGCTGTGCCGCGACCGCGCGGTCGTGGCCCCCGGCAAGTATGTTTCGGTCGAGGTGATAGACGAGGGTGCCGGTATTGGGCCGGACAAGCTCGACAAGGTGTTCGAGCCATTCTTCACCACCAAGGGTGTCGGCAAGGGCACTGGGCTCGGCCTGTCGACGGTCTATGGCATCGTCAAGCAAAGCGGGGGCTTCATCTTCGCCGATAGCGTTGAGGGGCGGGGCACGACGTTCCGGCTGTATTTCCCGGCTCACGCGCATTGCGAGGCCGCGCGGACGGAGGGCGGTGCGGCCTTGCCCGACGCCGCGCGCGGCGCCGGGGTGATCCTGCTCGTGGAGGACGAGGTGCCGGTGCGCGCATTCGCGAGCCGTGCATTGCAACTTCGCGGCTATAGCGTGATCGAGGCAGGCTCTGCCGAGGAAGCGCTCGAAATCCTTGGCGACAGGACGCTTTCGGTGGATGTTTTCGTCACCGATGTCGTGATGCCGGGGCTGGACGGTCCGGGCTGGGTGCAAAGGGCGCTGGCCGATCGCCCGGACGTGCCCGTGGTGTTCGTCTCCGGCTATGCCGAAGAGACCTTTGGCGACGCGCAGGCGCGGTTGCCGAGGTCGGTCTTCCTGCCCAAGCCGTTTTCCCTCGACGAGCTTGTGGAGACGGTGCACCGCTTGGCGCGGAAACCGGATTTTGACGGCGCAGATATTCAGGAGGTGGGCGGCGGTAGCGGCGCGGGAGCCTCGTAGTGTCCGTCCGGCCCGATCCCGTCATAGAGCGCGAAGTCATCCGCGTACTTGCGGCGCAGTCGCCCCTCGATACGTGCGGACAGCTCGAGCGCGGACTGCGGCGAGCGATTGCAGGAGGGGGGGTCGATGGAGACACCGAGCCTCCGTTCGAGGAAACCGCGCAACCCGTCCTGGTCCTCGTAGCGAAAGAGATGGGTGACGCGGGTACCATTGCGTTGGGGCTCGAGGAACTTCGCCTGGCTGCCGACACGGGCGAAGGGCGGCGCATCTCCGCGGCAATAGGCGGCCACGAACTCGTCGAAGCTCTGGCCGATTGTGCTGTTGGGGTGCCCATCAAGGGCATCGCGGCGACGATAACGGTACCAGCTTCCCAGCCAGTCGATCGGCTCGCGCATCACGGCGACCACGTCCGGATCGGCACCGATGAAGCGTTCGATCATCGGCCGGAAGAAGCGGTTGTATCGAAACACAGGCGCGTGCTTGAGGTCGGGCGGCGCGCTGATCACCATCGCAGCATGGGGCGCGAGCGCGGCCTCGTAGGCGGTACTGCCGGTCTTGGGAACCGAGAGAAGGACAAGGTTCTGTCGAGAGAAAACGAGCAAATCCAGTGTGTCCCGATCCTGGCCGCCAGTTTTGGCATCGGCGTCAATAACTTCTTAACGTCTCGCCGGGATGCTGTCATCACCAAGATTGTCTCTTGTCATGGCGTGTGTTTTGCCCCATGAATGGGAACAATACCAGAACAAAGGCGGGCATTGCTGCCCTCCACGGGGTATGAAATAACGGAGCTACGCAATGGCAACGGCAGACCTACTTTCAATGGACAACAAGCGTATGGCGGACAAGCAGAAGGCGCTGGACAGCGCCTTGGCACAGATCGAACGGCAATTCGGCAAGGGCTCGATCATGAAGATGGGCGGCGACAATCCCGTCGCCGACATCGAAGCCACCTCTACCGGCTCCATCGGCCTCGACATCGCACTCGGGATCGGTGGTATTCCGAAGGGGCGCGTGGTGGAAGTCTACGGACCCGAAAGCTCTGGCAAGACCACGCTCACGCTGCATTGCGTGGCCGAGGAACAGAAAAAGGGCGGTGTCTGCGCTTTCGTCGATGCCGAGCACGCGCTCGACCCGATCTATGCGCGCAAGCTCGGTGTCGATCTCGACGAGTTGCTCATCTCGCAGCCCGATACCGGCGAACAGGCGCTCGAAATTGTCGATACGCTGGTGCGCTCCGGCGCGGTCAGCCTCATCGTCGTCGATTCGGTCGCCGCACTCACCCCAAAGTCTGAACTCGAGGGTGAGATGGGCGATAGCAGCGTGGGCGTCCACGCGCGGCTCATGAGCCAGGCCATGCGCAAGCTCACCGGCTCGATCAGCCGCACCAAGTGCACGGTTGTGTTCATCAACCAGATACGCATGAAAATCGGCGTCATGTTCGGCAGTCCCGAGACCACCACGGGCGGCAATGCGCTCAAGTTCTACAGTTCAGTCCGTCTCGACATCCGTCGCATCGGTGCCATCAAGGATCGAGACGAAGTTGTCGGCAACGCAACCCGCGTAAAGGTGGTCAAGAACAAGGTTGCGCCGCCCTTCAAGCAGGTGGAGTTCGATATCATGTATGGCGAGGGAATCTCCAAGACCGGGGAGCTTCTCGACATGGGTGTGAAGGCAGGCATCGTCGATAAGTCGGGGAGCTGGTTCAGCTATGGTGACGAGCGCATCGGGCAGGGCCGCGAGAATGCCAAGACATTTCTGAAGGAGAACCCGCGGGTCGCAACCGAGATCGAGGACAAGATCCGCGCGGCGCACGGGCTCGATTTCGATATGGCCGAAGAGACCGACACCGGGCCCGTCCTAGAAGCCTGAGCACGAGCGTGCGGCAAGGGGTTTTGGGCTGTGGACACGGGCGGCGCTGACGGCTAAATCGGCACGAACGCCCTGTTTCACAATGCCGGAAGCCCCACATCCATGCCCACGCTCAACGAGATACGCAGCGCATTCCTCGATTTCTTCGAGCGCAACGACCACCGCGTCGTCGAAAGCTCGCCATTGGTGCCGCGCAATGACCCGACGCTGATGTTCACCAATTCCGGAATGGTGCAGTTCAAGAACTGCTTCACCGGGGTTGAGCATCGCGACTACACGCGCGCCGCGACCAGCCAGAAATGCGTGCGCGCCGGCGGCAAGCACAACGATCTCGACAATGTCGGCTACACCGCACGGCATCATACGTTCTTTGAGATGCTGGGGAATTTCAGCTTCGGGGACTATTTCAAGGAGCAGGCCATCCCTTACGCTTGGGATCTGCTGACGCGCGATTTCGGGATCGATTCCTCGAAGCTGTTGGTGACGGTCTACCACACGGACGACGAGGCCGCGGATATCTGGAAGAAATACGCGGGCCTGCCCGACGAGCGGATCATCCGCATCGCGAGCGAAGACAATTTCTGGTCGATGGGGTCGACCGGGCCGTGCGGGCCGTGCACCGAAATCTTCTACGATCACGGCCCCGAAGTGCCCGGCGGGCCGCCAGGCAGCCCCGATGAGGATGGCGACCGCTTCATCGAGATATGGAACCTCGTGTTCATGCAGAACGAGCGGTTCGAGGACGGCTCGATGCGCCCGCTCGACATGCAGTCCATCGATACCGGTATGGGGCTCGAGCGGATCGGTGCGCTGTTGCAGGGCAAGCACGACAACTACGACACCGACCTGATGCGCAGCCTGATCGAGGCGAGCGCGCACGCCACGAGCGCCGACCCCGACGGACCGGGCCGCGTGCATCACCGGGTGATCGCGGATCACCTGCGCTCGACCTCGTTCCTCATCGCCGACGGCGTGATGCCCTCCAACGAGGGGCGCGGCTACGTGCTGCGCCGGATCATGCGCCGCGCCATGCGCCATGCGCACATGCTGGGCGCCAAGGAGCCGGTGATGCACCGGCTGGTGCCCGCGCTGGTGGCGCAGATGGGGCAGGCATTCCCGGAGCTGGGCCGCGCGCAGGCGCTTATCACCGAGACGTTGCGTCTCGAGGAGACGCGGTTTCGCCAGACGCTGGAGCGTGGTTTGCGGCTTCTGGAGGATGAGCTTGGCCACCTGCCGGAGGGCGCGGCCCTCCCCGGTCGGGCGGCGTTCCGGCTTTATGATACGTTCGGGTTTCCGCTCGACCTGACGCAAGACGCGCTACGCGAGCAGGGGCGGGAGGTCGATCTTGGGGGTTTCGAGGCGGCGATGGCCGAACAGAAGGCCAAGGCGCGCGCCGCGTGGGCCGGGTCGGGAGAGACCGCTGACCAGCAGGTGTGGTTCGACATTGCCGAGACCCACGGGGTCACGGAGTTTCTCGGCTACGAGACCGAGCGCGCCGAGGGGCGCATCCTGACGCTGGTCGCCGATGGCACCGAGATTGCGGAGGCCGCATCTGGCACGCGCGTGCAGATCGTGCTCAACCAAACGCCGTTCTATGCCGAGGCCGGCGGGCAGGTCGGCGACACCGGCGTGATCGAGACCGAGAGTGGCCGCGCCCGGGTGAGCGATTGCAAGAAGGTGGCGGGCGTGTTCGTGCACATGGCCGAGGTCGAGACCGGCGCGATCAAGGCGGGCGAGGCGGCGCGGCTCGAGGTTGATCACGAAAGGCGCGGCACCATCCGCGCCAATCACTCCGCCACGCACCTTCTGCACGAGGCGCTGCGGCGCGCGCTTGGACCGCATGTAGCGCAACGTGGCAGCCTCAACGCGCCGGACCGGCTGCGTTTCGACTTTTCTCACGCCAAGGCGCTCGATCCCGACGATCTTTCCCGCGTCGAGGCCGAGGTCAACGCCTTCATCCGCCAGAACAGCCCCGTGGAGACGCGGATCATGACCCCGGACGACGCCCGTGCCATCGGCGCGCAGGCGCTTTTCGGCGAGAAGTACGGTGACGAGGTCCGGGTGGTCTCGATGGGGTGGTTAGACGGCTCCGGCAAGGGCACGGACGGGACGACCTACTCGATCGAGCTGTGCGGCGGCACCCATGTGCGACGGACCGGCGACATCGGCACCTTCGCCGTGATCGGCGAAGGGGCGTCGAGCGCCGGGGTGCGCCGGATCGAGGCACTGACCGGGGCGGCGGCATTCGACCATCTCACTGCGCGGAGTGCCGGCCTCGCGGCGGTGGCGGGGGACCTGAAGGCGCGGGCCGAAGACGTGCCCGAGCGCGTCCGCGCGCTCGTCGAGGAGCGCCGGGCGCTGGCCAACGAGGTGGCGCAGCTTCGCCGCGAGCTGGCGATGACGGGCGGTGCCGCAGGGGATGCCGGTCCGGAACCGCGGGAGGTGGGCGGTGTCACCTTCCTTGCGCAGGTGCTCTCCGGCGTGCAGGGGCGCGACCTGCCGCCGCTCATCGACGAACACAAGGCGCGTCTTGGCAGCGGTGCCATCTTGCTTATTGCCGATACCGGCGGCAAGGTGGCGGTGGCGGCGGGCGTGACCGCCGACCTTGCAGGCCGCGTTTCGGCCGTGGACCTCGTGCGCGCGGCGGTGCCCGCGCTCGGCGGCAAGGGCGGCGGCGGTCGTCCCGACATGGCGCAGGGCGGCGGCAGCGATATCGGCGGCGCCGAGGCGGCGATCACCGCGGCGGAGGAGGTTCTGGCCTCCTGAGGAGGGTGAATGAGCGTCTATATCATCGGTCGGATCACCATCACCGATCCGCAGGACTATGCCGCTTATGCCGAGCAGACCGAGGCGCTGGCACGCAAGTTCGGCGGTCGGTTCCTGGCGAAGGGCGGGGCACAGACCGTGATCGAGGGCAATTGCCCCGACCGGCACGTCATTATCGAGTTTCCCGACCGTCAATCCGCGCTCGACTGGTACAACTGCGCTGAATATCGCCGTATCCTGCCGCTCGCCCTGTCGGCGGCGAACCGTGACCTTGTGATCGTCGACGGCGTCTGACCTCACCACCACGCCCTGTGAAAGGATACCCCATGCCCGCGCTCTGGATCGCCCATGTCACCGTCACCGATGACGAGGCCTATGGCCGCTACGCCGCGCTGGCTGGACCGGCGATCGCCGCGCACGGGGGCGAGTTCCTCGCGCGCGGAGGGCGGTATGTGCAACTCGAGGGCAAGGATCGTCCCCGAAACGTGGTGGCCCGCTTTCCCAGCCTCGAGGCGGCCGAGGCGTGCTATCACAGCCCCGAATACCAGGAGGCGCTAGACCACGCGCGCGGCGCGTCGGAGCGGGAATTGCTGATTGTCGAATTGACCGACTGATCGCGTCACGGACGCTCATAGTCCAGGCGGACGCGGCCTTCCATTACATCGTCGATATAGGCGCAGGCATCCGGGCGCTGATTGAGGTGAATCCATGCCCAGGTCATGAAGGTATCAGGCGCCATGAAGAGAATGACCGGGTTCAGGAAATCCCGCGAGATTTTCTTGGACTTATCGAGGCCGGTCTCGAAGATGGTGATATCGGCTTCGGGCAGCGACATGACCTGCATGTTATAGGCTACATATTCGCTGGCGGTGATGCAGCATCCGAACGGGCAGGGTACCTCGTCAAAGGCGGCGTGGGCCAGTTCATGGACGATGATACTCCGAAAGAATGCCTCGGGTGACACGTGAGAGAGGCTGCTGTCGGAGAGGCGCATTGACTGCATGACTTCGGGCATGGGGATTTCAATTTTATCCTCGCCGCAATAATAAAGGCCCAGACATTTTTCGGGCATCTCGGTCACGACTTCGATGCGTACTCGTCGCGTCTCGGAGATGGGCACGTTACAGGCAGCCAGCTTCTCTGCCGACTCGCGCGCGAAGGCACATACTTTCTGTGCCAGGGCGTCGTCATCGCTCAGAACCTCGAAGCGTGGATCGGGACATTCCAAAGGCTCCGCTCCTGCCGGGGTACCGGCTAGCAGTGTCGCGATTACGATCCATCCAAGCCATCCCGGCATCTGCACCTCCCGCGCGCCTCGGCTGATAGTGGCCCGGACCGCGCGCTGGTGGCAAGCATGTCAACTGGCACAGGCGAGGCGTGCCCTACGTCCCGTGTCGTGTATCTGAGAGAGAGCGCGAGGCGAACACTCCTCGTTATTCTTGATCCTGTGGTGGCCAGTGGCCCTCGTAGCCGAGGACATTGAGGCATTGAAGCAGCCCGCTGTCATCGCGCCCTGGGCCGCGCGTCTCAGCCCTGCTTGGCGGCGCGCTTGCGCTCGTGCGGATCGAGGTGGCGCTTGCGCAGGCGGATCGCGTTCGGCGTTACCTCCACCAACTCGTCATCATTGATATAGGCGATCGCCTCTTCCAGGCTGAGGGTGATCGGCGTGGTCAGGCGCACCGCCTCGTCGGTGCCGGAGGCGCGCACGTTGGTCAGCTTCTTGCCCTTGAGCGGATTGACCTCGAGATCATTTTCACGGCTGTGCTCGCCGATGATCATTCCCTCGTACACCTTGGCCTGCGCGCCAATGAACATGCGCCCGCGTTCCTCGAGATTCCATAACGCGTAGGCCACCGCCTCGCCCGATTCCATCGAGATGAGCACGCCCGCGCGCCGCCCGGGAATCGGCCCGCGATGCGGCACCCAGCCGTGAAAGACGCGGTTGAGCACGCCGGTACCGCGGGTGTCGGTCAGAAACTCGCCGTGATAACCAATCAGCCCGCGCGACGGCACATGCGCCACGATCCGCGTTTTGCCCGCGCCGGAGGGCTTCATCTCGGCCAGTTCGCCCTTGCGCGGGCCGGTGATCTTCTCGATCACCGCGCCGGTGAATTCGTCGTCTACGTCGATGGTGACTTCCTCGACCGGCTCCAGCCGCTCGCCATTCTCGCCCTCGCGCATCAGCACCTGCGGGCGCGTGATCGAAAGCTCGAACCCTTCGCGGCGCATATTTTCGATCAGCACGCCCATCTGCAATTCGCCGCGGCCCGCCACGTCGAAAGCTTCGCCGCCGGGGGTGTCGCTGACCTTGATGGCGACGTTCGACTCGGCCTCTTTCATCAGGCGTTCGCGGATCACGCGGCTCTGCACCTTCTTGCCGTCGCGACCGGCGAGCGGGCTGTCATTGATGCCGAAAGTGACCGAGATGGTGGGCGGGTCAATAGGCTGGGCCGCGATCGGCGTATCGACGGCAAGCGCACAGATCGTATCGGCCACGGTGGCCTTGGACATGCCGGCGATGGTGACGATGTCGCCAGCGTTTGCCTCGTCGATATCCTGGCTGGCGAGGCCGCGGAATGCCTGAATGCGGCTCACGCGGAACTGTTCGATTTTCTGGCCGATGCGGCTGAGGGCCTGAACGGTCTGGCCTACCTTTAGCCGTCCCGATTCGACGCGACCGGTGAGGATACGCCCGACGAAAGGATCGGCCCCAAGCGTGGTGGCAAGCATGCGGAAATCATCGTTGGCCTGGGCGAGTTGTTTCGGCGCGGGAACGTGGTTGACGATCAGATCGAACAGTGCCGAGAGATCGCGGCGCGGCCCGTCGAGCGCGTGATCCGCCCAGCCGTTGAGCCCCGAGGCGTACATATGCGGGAAATCGAGCTGATCGTCGTTGGCGTCGAGGCTGGCGAAGAGGTCGAATACCTCGTTGAGTACGCGGTCGGGCTCGGCGGCGGGCTTGTCGGCCTTGTTGAGTACCACGATCGGGCGCAGCCCGAGCCGCAGCGCCTTGGAGGTGACGAACTTGGTCTGTGGCATCGGCCCTTCGGCGGCATCGACGAGCAGCACGACACCATCGACCATGCTCAGGATGCGTTCGACCTCGCCACCGAAATCGGCGTGTCCGGGGGTGTCGACGATGTTGATGCGGGTGCCTTTCCAGACCACCGAGGTGGGCTTGGCGAAGATGGTGATGCCGCGCTCGCGTTCGAGGTCATTGCTGTCCATCGCGCGCTCGTCCACGGCCTGCCCGGCGCGAAAGGCACCGGACTGCTTGAGCAACTCGTCCACGAGCGTTGTCTTGCCGTGGTCGACATGGGCGATGATGGCGATATTACGCAAATCCATTGGGCGTTGTCCTGATCCTGTTCCGCATGCGCCTTAGACGCCGCGACGCAGAATGACCAGAGGCAAAGCGGCGCGGATGCGCTCGGGATCAGAACGGGATCTCGTCATCCATGTCGCCGGACGGGCGTCCGACCGGGGCACCACCACCGTAATCGCCGCTTCCCTGGCCTTGGTCCTGGTCGCTCCCATAGCCGCCGCCTCCGCCGCCGCTGTCGCCGCGGCCGTCTAGCATCGTCAGTTCGCTGCGGTAGGGCCGCAGCACCACCTCGGTGCTGTAGCGGTCTTGCCCGGACTGATCCTGCCATTTGCGGGTTTCCAACTGGCCTTCAATATAGACCTTGGAGCCCTTGCGCAGGTATTGCTCGGCCACGCGTGCCAGCGGCTCGGAAAAGATCGCGACCGAATGCCATTCGGTCTTTTCGCGGCGCTCGCCGGTGTTGCGGTCCTTCCATGTCTCGGAGGTGGCGATGCGCAGGTTGCACACCTTGCCCCCGTTCTGGAAAGTCCGGGTCTCCGGGTCGCGGCCCAGGTTGCCGATAAGGATCACCTTGTTTACGGAGCCGGCCATCGCGCCCTCCTTATTCTCGCTGTTGCGCCTTGTCCCCGGTTACACCACCGCAACAGCGTGAAGGAAAGGTTAAAATTCGCGTTCCGACGGCGATTCCCCGCGCTGGTGACAGCCCATTTCGAAAAAGGCTCGAAAATCCTGCGGAATTCTGTATTTTCTGCTCGGAGATGGATCGGGGGGATCAAAAGTGATGCGCTGGATTGGGGTGGCGCTGCTCGTCGTGCTGGCCGGGCCGCAGCAAGGTTTTGCGGAAACGCTCTCGACCAAGGGGCGGATCGACGTGTTCCAGTCGCAGGCGCGCGTCCTCGACCGGCGGGAGCGGCAAGAGCGCAAGAGCGCCATAAGGCTCGAGCGTCCGGGCTTTGTTACGCCGACGATGTGGGGCGATCTCTCGCCGTCGCCGCAGTTTCGCGGGGCCTATCGCGGCCCTTATCTTGACATGGCCAAGCAGGCGGCGCGCCGTCACGGCATCCCCGAAAGCCTGTTCCTGCGGCTGGTGCAGCAGGAATCGGGTTGGCGGGCTGACGCCGTGTCGCACAAGGGTGCGCTCGGGCTGGCGCAGCTCATGCCGCAGACGGCACGGTTGCTGGGTGTCAATCCCCGCGATCCGCGGCAGAACCTTGAGGGCGGTGCGCGTTACCTCGCCGCACAGCACCGCAAGTTCGGCTCGTGGCGGCTGGCGCTGGCGGCGTATAACGCAGGGCCGCAGGCGGTGGAGAAATACGGCGGCGTGCCCCCCTACAAGGAGACGCGCAATTACGTGCGGGTGATCCTCGGGAGCTGATCCACGCGCGGTCAGGCGGCGAAACCGATCCGGTACAAATGGATTTCGTGGGCTGGATGCTTGGCGGCATTCACGAGCCGCCCGTTGTGATGATTGTGCAGATCCCGCCAGTAGGGCTGGATGATGACCCCCTCCTCGCGCAGAATCGACTGAAGCCGTGCCATGACCTTGCGGCGTTCGTCGGCATCGAAGAGGGCATTGGCTTCGTCCAGCAAGGCATCAAACTCGGCATTGGCAAAGCCCGTCTCGTTCCACGCCGCGTTCGAGCGGTAGGCCAGCCCGAGCACCTGCACGGCGAGAGGGCGGTGATTCCACTGGGTGCCGGAAAACGGGTACTTGCGCCAGTTGGCCCAGAAGCTCGCCCCCGGTACGATGCGCCGCTCCACCCTGAGGCCGGCATCGCGAAGCTGCGCCGCGACCGCGTCACCGCTGTAGCGCTGCCATTCGTCATCGAGGGTAACCAGCTCGTGCTTGTAGCCCATGAGCCCCGCCTCGGTTACGAGGCGGCGCGCCTCTGCCGGGTCGTAGGGCACCGGACCGAGATCGGCATGCGCGGGCTGCAGCGGGCTCACGTGATCGTTGTTGGCGACCGTGCCGCGCCCTTCATGGCCGAGCTCGAGACAGATCGCGTTATCCACTGCCAGCGCCAGCGCGCGGCGCACGCCCCGGCGGGCATAGGGGTTGGTGCCGACCATGCGCGCGTTCTGCGCACCGCGAAACACGATGGTGGCGGCGCTCTCGACGCGGGTCGCGGTCCAGCCGATGGCGTCCATCGCCGGGATGAAGGCACCGACGCTCTCGTAGAGCAGGTCGATCTCACCCGCCTCGGCGGCGGCGAGCCAGGTCGTCGGGTTGGTTCCGAGGTCGATGAATTCCACCCGATCAAGCCACGGTCCGCCGAACACCTCTGTTCCCCACCAGTTGTGATCGCGGTTGCGCTCGAGAACGCAGTGCTCGCCCACCCTCAGGCTGACCGGGCGAAACGGGCCCGTGCCGATGCCATGCGCGAAGGGATCGCCGCCGTCATAGCTCTGATGCACGATTGCCGAAGGGTAATCCGACATGCCAGCGATCAGCGTGATGTCGGGGCGGTTGAGCCGCAGGGTGACGGTGAGCGGATCGGTGATCTCGATCGCACCCTCGCGTACCTGCCCGGTGGCGAAGTCGATCAGCGCAGAGAACCGGCTGGCCATTGAATTGCCCGGCGCGGTGCTGTCGCACCAGCGTGCAATATTGTGCGCGACATCGGCGGCGGTGAACGCATCGCCATTGTTCCAGCGCACGCCGGGGCGCAGGTGCAGCACGTAGCGGGTGGCGTCGGCACTGACGTCCCAACCCTCGAGCAACATGCCGCGAAAGGTGCCGTCGCGGCGGTATTCAACCAGGTATTCGAGAAAACCGCGGACCTGGTTGCCCATCTCGCTCCAGTCGAAGCTGCGCGGATCCCCGAGCGGCTTCACATTCTGCTGGATGCGCAACGTGCCGCCCTGCGCGATGGCTGTTTCCGCGTGCGCCGAGCCCGGCAATCCGGCGAGCGACAGCGCCGCGCCTGCCCCCAGTCCGAGCGCGGTGGCATGGCCGAGAAATGCGCGTCGTCCCATCCGGCCCGCGCATAGATCGTCGCACAGCGTGGCGAGACCGGGGTGATGGGGCGGGACAGGGCGCGGCATGGCAGGATTCTCTCGCTTGGGACCGCTTCCATTAGAGCCCGGCGTGCCCGCGCACGCAACCCGGATGGGTCGTCAGATAACCTGCCGGGCCGCAGTGGCGATGGGAGAGGCGACGCGCGCGCGGGCGGCGCTGCGCAGGTCCGAGGGCGTCCGGCCGGTGTGGTGCAGGATGAAGCGTGAGAAGTAGGCAGCGCTGCCGAAGCCAAGTTCGGCGGCGATCTGCGCCATCGGGCGATCGCTTGCCTCGATCAGGTCGCGTGCGGCATGCAGGCTGCGTTCGGTCAGCAACTCGGCGGCGCTCAGCCCCGAGAGGCGCCGGCATACGCGCGTCAGGTGCGTCGGCGTCACGCCCAGCGTGCGGGCGTGGTCGGCCATGCTGCGGGTGCTGGCGTGGTGGCGCTCGATCAGCGCGGCGTAGGCCCGCACCAGTCGTTCGGCGGCACCGGAGGCGGGCTCTTCGGGTTGCGAGAGCATGGCGCGGCGCAGCCAGACGCTCATCAGGGCCGCCTGCGCGTCCACCACCTCTTCCGAGAACGGGCGCGCGTCGTTCTGCTCGCGCTGCATCCCCTCGAAGATAGCTGTCAGCTCGTTTTGGCCCATGACGTCCCGGATTCGCATGTGCAGTGGCCGGTCGGGCATAGGCGCCGTGGCCTGCGCAGGCATCTCGCAGACGAGGCCAAAGCCGGTCTTGCCCGGATCGAGCGAGAACATCGTGCGAGCGGGCAGTACCAGCGCGTTGTGAACGCCTATGCCCCGGCGCACGCCCTCGACCACGGCTATGCCCTGTCCGCGTGTCATCCAGACAAGGGCGTGGCAGGGGCAGGAATGCTGCAGGGTGAGCCGCCATTCGGCCCCGTGCATCCACTGCACGAGCGTCATCACCGTTGCATGATCCATGCGCGCCTCCTTGATCGGAAAGATCGCCTTTGGACTACTGATGTCATGGATCAGACCAGATGTCAGGGATGAAATGCCTGCTTCTGGAAAACCTCAGCGCTGCCGTCGAGCCAAGAAGGCGAGCCGCTCGAACAGGTGCACGTCCTGTTCGTTTTTCAGTAGTGCACCGTGCAGTTTGGGCAGCGCGTCAGCCCCGTCGCGCCGCAGATCCTCGGGCGAGAGATCTTCGGCGAGAATCAGCTTAAGCCAGTCGAGCACTTCGGAGGTGGAGGGCTTCTTCTTGAGCCCCGGCGTGTCGCGAATCTCGTAAAACTGCGTGAGCGCGGTGGCCAGCAGGGCCTCCTTGAGGCCGGGATGGTGCACCTCGACGATTCGCCTGAGCGTCTCGGCCTCGGGGAACCGGATGTAGTGGAAGAAACAGCGCCGCAGAAAGGCGTCGGGTAATTCCTTCTCGTTGTTGGAGGTGATGATGATGACCGGGCGGTGACGGGCGCGCACCGTCTCGCCGGTTTCGTAGACGTGAAATTCCATCCGGTCGAGTTCCTGCAACAGGTCGTTGGGAAACTCGATATCGGCCTTGTCGATCTCGTCGATGAGCAGCACCACGCGCTCATCGGAGGCAAATGCCTCCCACAGCTTGCCGCGGCGGATGTAGTTGGACACATCGTGCACGCGTTCGTCGCCGAGCTGGCTGTCGCGGAGGCGGCTGACGGCATCGTACTCATAGAGCCCTTGCGCCGCGCGGGTGGTGGATTTGACATGCCATTCGATGAGTCGCATCCCCATCGCCTGTGCCACTTGGCGCGCCAGTTCGGTCTTGCCGGTGCCCGGCTCTCCCTTGACCAGGAGGGGCCGTTCGAGCGTGACGGCGGCATTGACCGCCACGGTCAGGTCGCCGGTGGCGACATAGGCATCGGTTCCTTCGAATTTCATCGGTCGGACGGCCCCTTCGTGCGCGGAAATGGAAACAATGTCGGGAACCTAGACGCTTCGCCCGGCCACATCAATGGCGCGTGATTGGCTAGTGACATTCCCCGGCGCCGCGTGTAGATGAGCGCTCGAAGGCACCGACTGTCTGAGGAGTTCATGATGCCGGACACTGGCCTTGACGAGGGGATCGAGATGAAAGCCGAAGTGTTCTTGCCAGAGGATTACACGCCCGCAGAAAACGAGCCGTTCATGAATGAGCTGCAGTTGGAGTATTTCCGCCGCAAGCTGGTGCGCTGGCGGCTGGAATTGCTCGAAGGCAGCCGCGAGGCAATCGAATCCCTGCAGGACGGGACAAGAGCAATTCCCGACGTGGCCGACCGCGCCAGCGAAGAAACCGACCGCGCGCTGGAACTGCGCACCCGCGATCGCCAGCGCAAGCTGGTAGCCAAGATCGACGCCGCGCTCCGCCGCATCGAAGACGGGGAATACGGATATTGCGAGGTGACGGGCGAGCCGATCAGCCTCAAGCGGCTGGACGCGCGCCCGATTGCCACCATGACGCTCGAGGCGCAGGAGCGCCACGAACGCCGCGAAAAGGTGCATCGCGACGACTGAGGCGCTGCTTCGGGCGACGGGAACGGACAGGCGCGCGCCGGAGCACTCCTCCGGCGCGCGTCTTTTTCGGGAAAGGGGCCATGGGTCTGAACGCAATGAGGGTCGCCGTGATCGGCGCGGGGATCGGCGGGCTGGCCGTGGCGCAAGCGCTGGCGCGGCGCGGCGCGGATGTCACCGTGTTCGAACAGGCATCCGAAATCGCCGAGGTGGGTGCCGGACTTCAGATCAGCCCCAATGGCGCGAGGGTGCTCGATGCGCTCGGGCTGGGCGCGGAGCTGCGCCAGCGCGCGGTGATGGCGCGGACGGTGCGGCTTTGTGATTACCGTGGGGGCGAGGTGGTGCGGCTCGATCTCGGTGACACGGGGCAGGGCGGCTATCATTTTCTCCACCGTGCGGATCTCATCAACCTGCTGGCCAACGGTGCGCGCGCAGCGGGCGTTCGCATCCGGCTGTTACAGCGGATCATCGGCGTCACCGACGGGCGGCGCCCGCGTGTTGAACTGGCCAACGGTGCCGGGTTCGACGCCGACCTCGTGATCGGCGCGGACGGGTTGCATTCGGTGGTGCGTGCCGCGCTCAACGGCCCACGTGCCCCCTTCTTCACGGGGCAGGTGGCGTGGCGCGCGCTCGTTCCCAACAGCGCCGAGCGCGGCCCGGAGGTGCGTGTCCACATGGGGCCGATCCGCCACGTTGTGAGCTATCCTTTGCGCGGCGGTAGCCTGCTCAACCTCGTGGCGGTACAGGAGCGCGCCGCCTGGACCGCCGAAAGCTGGAGCCAGACCGACGATCCGCAGTCGTTGCGTGCCGCGTTCGGCGATTTCTGCGACGAGGTGCAGGGGATGCTCGCCGCCGTGGACAAGGTAAATCTCTGGGGCCTGTTCCGACACGAGGTGGCCCGCGCGTGGCATGGCGAGGGGCTGGCGATTCTCGGCGACGCGGCACATCCCACGCTGCCCTTCATGGCGCAGGGGGCGTGCCTCGCGCTCGAGGATGGCTGGGTGCTGGCCGCGGCGCTCGACGAGGAAGGCGATGTGGCAAAGGGATTGGTGCGCTACCAGGCCCTGCGCGAATCGCGGGCGCGCCGGGTGGTTGCGGCGGCGAGCGCCAACGCGTGGAAATACCACCTCGCCTTCCCACCGCTGAGATGGGCGGCACACACCGCGCTACGCGCTGGCGGACGGCTCGCACCTTCGCGAATGATCCGGCAATTTGACTGGATTTACGGCTACAACGCGATTGACGCGGTTGGGCAGCCGATCAACGATGGCTGACAACCGGGGGCGCACGGCCCCCATCGGGCTGGGACGAATAGTGCGCGCCGAGAAATACGCGAAACTGGCGCTGGAGCGCATAGCCGACGAGCGCCTGCATGGTATCCACGAGCCGGTGCCGGACCGCTACCTGCGCGGCGTCGAGAGGCTGGGCGAGGAGTTCGCGCCCGGGCTTGTGCGGTCGGTCGAGATATACCGCAAGAACCACGGGCACTGGCCTGACCTGATCGACCCGCAGACCTTTACCAGCAAGCAACTCCTATTCAAGTTCTTCGGCCTGATCCCGCGCGTCACCCCCTCGGACAAGCTGCGCGCGCATGATTGGCTCCCGCAGCACTTGCGCGCGCAGGTTCACCGCCCGCGCATCCTGTGGCGCGGGGATACGCCCGATCTGCCCGGCAATGACGAGATCGCGGCCGGCACCTATTGGCTCAAGTGCAACCACGGCTCGGGAACCAACCTGCCGATGACCTTTCCCCTGGATGACGACCACCGTACTGATCTGATCCCGCTCACGCGGCGATGGCTCAGGCGGGTGCACAGCAAGCGCCTGAGCCTTTGGTGGTACGAGCTGATCGAGCGCGCGATCTATCTCGAGGAGGACCTGCGTGAGGGCGAGAGCGATGCCGCCGACTGGAAATTCTACGTCTGCAACGGGCGCGTCGTGGTCTATCAGCACGACGCCGACCGCTCGGGCACGCACTTGCAGACGGTCTACAGCCGCTCAGGCACCTGGCTGGACAAGCAGCTCTACGTGCGCAAGGGCGGGGCGCGGCCCGTGGCGCCACCCGCGCGGCTCGACCTGATGGTGGAGGCCGCCGAGGCGATCGGGCGGTTCTTCGATTTCATCCGGGTGGACATGTTCATTCGCGACGGCGAGGTCTATCTCGGCGAGATCGGTCTCGTGCCCAATGGCTGCACCAAGCGCATCCGCGATCCCGAACTCGACTGGATGCTGGGGGGCGCGTGGCAAGCCCCTTGGTTGGGCCGCGTCAGTCCCGGGTTTGCCGATGGCCATTACCGGCGCGAGTGGCCATTCGCCGCCTGAACCCGCGCTCAGATGTCGAGATCGACCCAAAGCGGCACATGATCGGACGGCTTGTCGCGTCCGCGCACGGCCGTGTCGATGCCGCAATCGGTCATCCGGTCGGCGGCCTGCGGGCTGAGCAGCATGTGGTCGATGCGGATGCCGTTGTTGCGCTGCCACGCGCCGGCCTGGTAATCCCAGAACGTGTAATGGCCCGGCCCCTGCACGCGGGCGCGGAACGCCTCTGTCAGGCCCAGGTGCAGCAGGCGGCGAAAGGCGGCGCGGCTGTCGGGCAGGGCGAGCGCGTCGTCGCGCCACGCCTCGGGGCGGGCGGCGTCTTCGTCCTGGGGGATGACGTTGTAATCGCCCCCCATGAGCACCGGCTCCTCGGTGGCGAGAAGCGCCTTCGCGCGGGCGTGCATCCGCTCCATCCAGGCGAGCTTGTAGTCGTATTTCGGCCCCGGCGCGGGGTTACCGTTGGGCAGGTAGAGGCCGCAGACACGCAGCGCGCCCTTTTCGCCCGTCACCGTGGCCTCGATCCAGCGGGCTTGCTCGTCGCTGTCATCGCCGGGCAGACCGCGAGAGACATCTTCGAGCGGAAGCTTCGACAGGATGGCCACCCCGTTGAAGCCCTTCTGCCCGTGGGTCTCGACGTTGTAGCCGCGATCCTCGAACATCTCGCGCGGGAAGTTCTCGTCCACTGACTTGATTTCCTGTAGCAACACCACGTCCGGGGACGCCTCGTCCAGCCAGTCGCAGAGCGCGGCATGCCGCGCCTTGATCCCGTTGATGTTGAAGCATGCGATGCGCATGGCCGCCTCTCCCGTCGCCGTTGTTCCTCTATCGCGCGGCCCCGCGCGTGGTGCAAGGCTCAGATCGAGAAGGACGTGCCGCATCCACAGGACGCGGTGGCATTGGGATTGTCGATGGTAAAGCGCGCGCCGATCAGTTCTTCGGTGAAGTCGATTGTCGCGCCCGCAAGGAAGGGCAGCGAGACGCTGTCCACCACAACCCGCTCGCCCTCGCCTTCGAGCACGAGGTCGTCCTCGGCAGGCGCATCGAGGCGGATGTCGTACTGAAACCCCGAACAGCCGCCGCCCTCGACCGCCACGCGCAGCGCCTTGCCGTCGGCGCCGGCACCGATCTCGGCGAGGCGGGCATAAGCGCGGGGGGTGACCTTGGGGGGCAGTTGCATTGGCATCCTCGGTGGTTTCGCGTGACAGTTCTTTCTGCAATATATGCTCCGAGTGCCCCGCCACAAGGACCGATCAATGACCGCCCCTTTCGCGACCGACCCGGGCCGGACACGCGGCCGCCGCGTGGCGGAGGAAGAGAGCGCCTTTCGCTCGCCCTTTCAGCGCGACCGCGACCGCATCATTCATTCCAGCGCCTTTCGCAGGCTCAAGCACAAGACACAGGTGTTTGTCGCGCACGAGGGCGATTACTATCGCACCCGGCTCACCCATTCGATCGAGGTGGCGCAGGTGGCGCGTACCATCGCGGGCGCGCTCGGCCTCGACACCGACCTGACCGAGGCCGTCGCGCTTGCCCATGACCTTGGCCATACGCCCTTTGGCCACGCGGGCGAGGACACGCTGGCCGCGCTGATGGCGCCCTATGGCGGCTTCGATCACAACGCGCAGGCGCTCCGCATCGTGACGGTGCTGGAGCGCCACTATGCCGCCTTCGACGGGCTCAACCTCACATGGGAGACGCTGGAAGGACTGGCCAAGCATAATGGTCCGGTGACGGGCGATCTGCCGCTGGCGCTGGCAGAATGCGACGCGGTGCATGGGTTGGAGCTTGGCACCCATGCGGGCGGCGAGGCGCAGGTGGCCGCCATCGCCGACGATATCGCCTACAACAACCACGACCTGCATGACGGGCTGCGCGCGGGGTTATTTGGCGACGAGGAAATCGCGGCGCTGCCCATCGTCGGCCCCTGTTATGCCGAGGTGGACCGGCTCTACCCGCGCCTCGACCCAAAGCGCCGCCGCCACGAGGCGCTGCGCCGGGTATTCGGTGAGATGGTAGGCGACGTGATCGCCGAGAGCCAGCGCCTGCTGGCCGCCCATTCGCCGGGTTCGGTGGAGGAGCTGCGCGCACTTGGGGTGCCGGTGATCCGTTTTTCGCCCGGGTTGTGGGAGGATTTGCAGGCGATCCGGGCGTTTCTCTTTACCCGGATGTATCGCGCCCCGGCGGTCAACGACATGCGGCGCATGGTGGCGCAGGTGATCGGAGAGTTGTTCCCGGTCTACCTCGACGCGCCCGACCACCTGCCCGAAGAGTGGCGCGCGGACGTGGCGCGCGCGCCTGACCGGGCGGCGCTGGCGCGGTTGGTAGGCGATTACATCGCCGGCATGACCGACCGGTTCGCATTGCAAAGCCACGCCCGGCTGGTCGGCGGGACGTCGGCACAAGACCTACCGGACGGGGTGTAGGCTTGCCGCCTGGTACAGGGACAGAAGCGCTCGACCCGGTAACGGCGCGCGGCATGGTGGGTGCGCTCGATGTCGGGGCGCAATGGCTGGCATGGCGGTTGCAGATGCCCGCCATCGTCCTGATGCTGCGCGAATGGCGCGCAGCGCTTCGTCGTGGGCGAGGACGCGCCACGGCGTGGCGAGGACATGCGTATCGCCGCCCTTGCCACGCCGCGCGACACCGACGGGAACACGCAGCCGCCGGCAAGTTGAAGCGCGTGATGCCGGGTGCTAGTGATATCCACGGGATGCGTATCGAGTGGGTGAGGGTGGTGTGGACGGGGAGACATCTCGGAAAACCGTGCTGATCGCGTCTGCGGGCTGTGCGGTCGGTGGAGAGCTGGCAGAAAGGTTCGCGGCGACCGGGGCGCTGGTGGTCGTGGCCGATCATGCGGAACGGCGCGCGCTGGCACTGGCGCGGCGCGCGCCCGGAAAGATCGAGAGCCTGACGCTCGATTGCCTGCGTCCCGGCCAATGCCGACGGTTGGGCGAGATATGGGGCGACACACCGCTCGACCTGCTGGTACATCTGCACCCGCTGCGTAGCCCGCGCCGTCTCGGGGCGGCGGTGGCGGCGATCCCGGCACTGACGCGCGCGCTGATGGACGGGCTGGCGCAGGGAGAGGGGCTGGTGCTCGTTGGCTGCCGTGCGGCAAGCCATGACGCGCGCCCCGAGGCGCGGGCGTTCGACGCGGCGCTGGCGGCGCTCGCCCCGCACATGCAGGCCGAGGCGGGCACGCACGCCCGTGTCAACGTTCTGCGGCTCGGCCCGTACACCGGACGCACGGCCCTGATACGTCAGGCACGGCAGCTCGCAGAGGGGGCGCGCGACAGGCCGCGCGGCGCGGTGATCAACCTCGCCTGAGCGGGCGGCTTGAACCGCGCCCAAGGCGATTGACGCGCGGGCCACGGGTGGTAAACCGGCGCGCGTGCCAACACGGAAAGGCGGCTCATGAACCTCTTTGACGACATTCGCGGTCTCGTTCTCGATACCTTGGGCGGTCTGCAGGCCGAAGGTGCGCTGCCTGCCTCGCTCGACCTCGGGAGCGTCACTGTCGAGCCGCCGCGCGATCCCGCGCATGGCGACATGGCGACCAATGCCGCGATGGTGCTGGCGAAACCGGCGGGGATGAAGCCGCGTGACATCGCCACCGTGCTCGCGGAGCACCTCGCCGCCGATGCGCGCATCGATAGCGCCGAGGTGGCCGGCCCCGGATTTCTCAACCTGCGGTTGGCGCCTTCGGTCTGGCACGATGTGCTGCGCGATGCGCTGCGGCAGGGGGCAGATTTCGGCCGCGCAACGCTGGGGCAGGGTCGCCGCGTCAATGTCGAATACGTATCGGCCAATCCGACCGGCCCGTTGCACGTCGGCCACACCCGCGGCGCGGTGTTCGGCGACGCGCTGGCGAGCCTCCTGGATTTCGCGGGCTATGACGTCACGCGCGAATACTACATCAACGATGGCGGCGCTCAGGTCGATGTGCTCGCGCGCTCGGTCTACCTGCGCTATCTCGAGGCGCACGGGCAGGAGGTGGCCTTTGCCGATGGCACCTATCCGGGCGACTACTTGATCGAGGTGGGTCGCGCGCTCAAGGACAAGGTCGGCGCCGCGTATGTCGACGAGCCCGAAGCGGTCTGGCTGGCCGAGGTGCGCGACTTCGCCACCGATGCGATGATGACGCTCATCCGCGAGGATCTGGCCTCGCTAGGCGTCGAGATGGATCACTTCTTCTCTGAGAAATCGCTCTACGGCACCGGATTGATCGAGGCCGCGATCGAGGATCTGCGCGGCAAGGGGCTGATCTATCGCGGCGTGCTCGAGCCGCCCAAGGGCAAGATGCCCGAGGACTGGGAACCGCGCGAGCAGACCCTGTTCAAATCGACGGAACACGGCGATGACGTGGATCGGCCGATCATGAAATCCGATGGTGGATGGACTTATTTCGCCCCCGATATTGCCTATCATTACGACAAGATTTCAAGGGGATACGATCTGCTTATCGACGTGTTCGGGGCCGATCACGGTGGCTATGTCAAGCGGATGAAGGCCGCCGTGTCGGCGCTGTCGGATGGGCGCGTACCGATCGAGATCAAGCTCTGTCAACTGGTCAAGCTCTACAAGAACGGCGAGCCGTTCAAGATGTCCAAGCGCGCCGGCACCTTCATCACCCTGCGCGACGTGGTGGACGAGGTCGGGCCAGACGTGACCCGCTTTGTCATGCTCACGCGCAAGAACGACGCGGCGCTCGACTTCGACTTCGCGCGTGTTCTGGAACAGTCCAAGGACAACCCGGTCTTCTACGTCCAATACGCAAATGCGCGGGTCAACTCGGTGCTGCGCAAGGCTACTGCCGCGGGGATCACGGTGGATGACGCGACACTTGCGGAGGCCGATCTGTCGGTGCTCTCGCACGAGGCGGAACTGGCGCTCGCGCGCAAGATCGCGGAATGGCCGCGGCAGGTGGAGATCGCCGCGCGCGCAGGCGAGCCGCACAGGGTGGCGTTCTACCTCTACGACCTGGCCTCGGAACTGCACGGTCTGTGGAACCGTGGCCATGACGAACCGGCGCTGCGATTCCTGCAAGAGGGCGATCCGGCCACAACGCGCGGGAAAATCGCGCTGGTGCGCGCGGCAACGGTTGTGATTTGCGCCGGTCTTGGTATCCTTGGCGTCACTCCGGTGGACGAGATGCGCTGAACGCCGCCGCCACCGGTGCGAGCAGGCAACCAGGAACCGGCGACCATGTATCGCCGGTGGCGAGAGGCAGATCATGGCAGAGATGCAGGCATCCCGGACGGAGTACGGGTCGGACGATCGCGTGGCGGTGGCCGTGACGAAATTTACCAATATTACTGGTGCGCTGGTGTCAATGGCGCTCTTGGCCGGAATTGGCCACTGGGGTTACCAGGTGATCATGCGCGACGTGTCGGGCGTGCCGGTCGTGCGCGCGCTCAGCGATCCCATGCGCGAGGCTCCGGCCGAGCCGGGCGGGCGCGAGGCGGCGCATCAGGGCCTGTCGGTCAACCGTGTGGCGGCGCAGGCGGCGACAGAAGAGCCGCCCGACCGGGTAATCATCGCACCCCCGCCGCTCGATCTGACGCTAGAGGATATTCCGAGTACGGCGAGCGCCACAGCACAGGCGCCGACGGCGCCGCGCTCGGGTGACGTGCATCTCGCGGTGGTGCGGCAACCGGCGCAGGCAGCGCCGCGCGCCGCGACCGAGCCCACATCCGAGCCCGAGGCGCAGGCGCCCACTGAAACGGCCGAGGGGGGGCTCGGGCGGTCGTTGCGTCCGCAGCTGCGCCCGGCGCTGCCCGATCCGGTGGCCTACGCGCTCGCGGCGGCGACCAGCGCCCCGTCGGTCGAGGTCGATCCCGAAAGCCTGCCGGTTGGTTCGCGGCTCGCGCAGCTCGGGGCCTTCGATTCAGCAGAGGTGGCGCGCTCGGAATGGGAGCGTCTGACAGCGCAGCTTGGTGATCTGCTGGACGGCAAACGCCGTGTGGTGCAGCGCGCGGAGAGCGGCGGGCGGATTTTCTACCGGCTGCGCGCAGCCGGTTTCGAAGACCTCGCAGATGCGCGCCGTTTCTGTTCGGCCTTGCAGGCAGAGCGGGCCGAGTGCATCCCGGTGGTTACTCGGTGACAGGGTTCGGCGCGGTCATCACCGGCGCCGAGGGGTATCGGCTAACCCCCGGAGAAAAAGCGTTTTTTCGCGAGGTTAAGCCCTTCGGATTCATCCTCTTCGCGCGAAATATTGACACCCCCGACCAGGTGCGCGCGCTGTGCCACGAACTACGCGAGGCGGCGGGGCACGAGGCGGTTATCACCATCGACCAGGAAGGCGGGCGCGTGCAACGCCTGCGTGCGCCTGCCTGGCGCGAGTGGCCCGCGCCGCTCGATCACGTGGCCGCGGCTGGCGCGCAGGCGGCGGAGGCGCTGCACCTGCGCTACCGGATCATCGCCGACGAGCTTGTTGCCCTCGGGATCGACAGCAACTGTGCGCCTTTGGTGGACGTGGCGGGGCGGGACACCCACCCGTTTCTGCGTGACCGCTGCTATGGCGAGACGGCGGGGCGGGTTGCGCTCTTTGGCCGGGCGGTGGCGGACGGGCTTATGGAGGGGGGCGTTCTGCCGGTGGTCAAGCACATCCCGGGACACGGGCGCGCGAGGGCTGACAGCCACCACGAACTGCCCCGCGTGACCGATCCGGCAGAGCATCTGGCCGAGGTCGATTTCGCCCCGTTCGAGGCGCTTGCCGATTTGCCGATGGCGATGACGGCGCATGTGGTTTATGCCGCGCTCGATGCGCGGCCAGCGACCTTGTCACCTGTTATCATTGAAATAATTCGCCGCTCCATCGGGTTTGACGGGCTCTTGATGACCGATGATATCGCCATGAACGCGCTCTCGGGCAGCCTGGTAGAGCGGGCGCGGGCCGCGCTCGCGGCGGGGTGCGACGTGGTCCTGCACTGCAACGGCACGCTGGCCGAGCGACAGGCCGTGACGGCGGCAGCGGGCGAGATGCGGGCCGCTGCGCAGGACCGTGCCGAGCGGGCGTTGGCCGCGCGCCGGACGCCCGATCCGGTTGACATCTCCGCCCTCGCGGCGCAGCTTGATGCGTTGACGGGCGGACGGCAACATGGCTGAAGACACCTTCGATGACAGCGCGGAACCGGTGCCTGTGGCCGAGCGGCTCGCGGCGGAGGCGCTCATCGTCGATGTCGACGGGTTCGAGGGGCCGCTGGACCTGTTACTGACGCTCTCGCGCACGCAAAAGGTTGATTTAAGGCGCATTTCCGTCCTGCAACTGGCGCGGCAATACCTCGCCTTCGTCGAGCAAGCGCGCGCCCTGCGGATCGAGCTGGCCGCCGATTACCTCGTGATGGCGGCGTGGCTTGCGTTTCTCAAGTCGCGTCTGCTCTTGCCGCCCGACCCCGCCGAAGAGGGGCCGTCGGGCGAGGACCTGGCGGCGCATCTGGCGTTTCAGCTTGAGCGGTTGCAGGCGATGCGGGATTGCGCGGCGCGGCTGATGGCGCGCGATCGGCTGGGGCGGGATTTCTTTGCGCGGGGGCTGCCCGAGGACGTGACGCGGCGGCGCGAGGTGCGCTATACGGCGAACCTGCTGGACCTGATGCAGGCCTATGCGCGGCTTCGCACGCGCGACGAATTTCGCCCCTTCGTCATGGACCGTGACGCAATTTTCACTATGGAACAAGCACTTGAGCGATTGCGCGGGGTGATCGGCGAGGCGGCGACATGGACCGATATCGCGAGCTATCTGCCGGAGGGGTTCACCACCGATCGGCAGAGGCGGCGCTCGGCCACGGCCTCGACCTTTGCCGCGGCGCTGGAGCTTGTGAAGGAGGGGCGGGCGGAGCTGCGGCAGACCGAGATATTCGCGCCGGTCGAGCTTCGGCGGAAGGATTAAGAACATGCCGCAAGATATTGATACAGAAAAGGAAAACCTGTTCGAGGCTCCGCCGATGGCCGAGCAGGAGCGGATGATCGAGGCGATGCTTTTTGCCGCCACCGAGCCGATGGACACGCGCGAGATGGCAGCGCGGATGCCGCATGGATGCGATCCGGCGGAAGCGCTGGTCCATCTGAAGAAAAGGTATGAGGGACGGGGGGTTACACTGGTGAAAGTGGGCGATGGCTGGGCCATGCGCACCGCGCCCGACCTTGGCTTTCTGATGCGGCGCGAGGTGGTGGAGACCCGCAAACTGAGCCGGGCGGCCATCGAGACATTGGCCATCATCGCCTACCATCAGCCGGTCACCCGCGCCGAGATCGAGGAGATACGCGGCGTGTCCGTCAGCCGGGGAACCGTCGATCAACTCCTTGAAATGGAATGGATTCGTTTCGGCAGACGCAAGATGACGCCGGGCCGTCCGGTGACCTTCGTGGTCACCGAGACATTCCTCGACCATTTCGGCCTGGAAAGCGCGCGCGACCTGCCGGGACTCAAGGAATTGCGCGCCGCGGGGCTGCTGGACAACCGCCCGCCGCCGGGGACATTGCCGGGGATCGGCGACGAAGGCGAGGAGGACGAGGACGCGGAAGTGCCGCCCGCAGGGCAGGACGAGTTGTTCGGGGACTGACGAACCTGTCGGTTCGCGGCCCGAACCGCACGGTTCGGCGCATCGCGCGGACGCTCGCGCAGGAAATCGTCAAGATAATCGCCGCACCCGCCCTGATTTCCGCACGTTTCGGTGCTATGGTCCCGGACAGAGGCAGCGAGAGGAGGCCGCGATGAACGCCAACCAGGTGATCAACATGGTGATCCGCATGGTCATGCGGCAGGTGATGCGGCGCGGGGTCAATGCCGGGATCGACAAGGTCACGCGTGGCCGCGGTGACAACGGTCCCGACGGGCAGAAGACCGCGCGCAATGCCCGCAAGACGATGAAACTGGGGCGGCGGATGGGGCGCTTCTGACCGGGCGTCAGGCCCGGAAGTGCTTGGAGAGTTTCAACCCCTGTCCCTGGTAGTTTGACGCAATGTCCGCGCCGTAGAGGCGGTCGGGCACCGTATCCATGCTCTCATACACCAGCCGCCCGACGATCTGGCCGTGCTCTAGCACGAAGGGCGCCTCGTGGCAGCGCACCTCGAGCACGCCACGCGCGCCGGTGCCGCCCGCAGCCGCATGGCCGAAGCCGGGATCGAAGAACCCCGCGTAATGCACCCGGAATTCGCCCGCCATCGCCACGAAGGGGGCCATCTCGGCGGCATAGCCGGGGGGGATGTGCACCGCCTCGCGGCTGACGAGGATGTAGAACGCGCCGGGGTCGAGGACGATATGGCCGTCGCGCGCGTGGACCTCTTCCCAGAAATCGGCGGCCGGGTAGTGGCCGATGCGGTCGAGGTCGATCAGGCCGGTATGCGGCTTGGCGCGGTAGCCGGTGAGCGTGCCTGCCTCGGGGCGCAGGTCGACCGAGAAGGCGAGCCCGCCGTCGATCACCGCCGGGCCGTCGACGAGCGGTGTCTCGGCGTGCAAGCGATGCATCGCGGCATCGGAGAGCCGCGCGTCGCCCGAGCGAAAGCGAACCTGGTTGAGCCGCATGCCGGGGCGCACCAGCACCGAGAAGGAACGCGGGCAGATTTCGGCATAGAGCGGGCCGGTGTGGCCCGGCGGCACGCGGTCGAATTCGGTCCCGCCATCGGTGATCGTGCGGGTGAGCAGGTCGAGCCGTCCGGTGGAGGATTTGGCGTTGGCCACCGCCTGCACGCCCTCGGGCAGTGCCAGCCGTTCCATCAGCGGGACGAGGTAGACGCAGCCCTTTTCCAGAACCGCGCCGGGGCCAAGCTCGATGCGGTGCATCCCGAACTCATCAAGCCGGTCGGCGACGGTCTGTCCGGCACCGGGCAGGAACGAGGCGCGCACCCGGTAGGCGACCGGACCGAGGCGGAGATCGAGGCTGGCGGGCTGGACCTGTTCGGGCAGGATGGCGGGATCGGAGGCGATCTGGCCCGCGTCGATCATCGCCGAGATTTGCTGGCAGGAGAGAACGCCGGTCATCGGTGGCCCCCTCGGCCGTCGCAGAGGCCCCGCGACACGCGGGCGGCGGGATCGTCGGTCGATTTGGTCGGGCTAGCAGGACTCGAACCTGCGACCTTCCGTCCCCCAGACGGACGCGCTACCAGGCTGCGCCATAGCCCGACGATGCGCTGTTCATACCGGTTTTGCGCGCGGGGGCAAGGGGGGCGATGCGAAATATTGCCGCCGCTCATGCCTTTGGCGCACCCGCGTCGCGCAGCCGTTCGGCCAGCGCCGAGAGCGTGGCCGCGAGATCGGCTGGCAGCGGGCGGGGCAGCGTGGCGAGACGCGCGAGCGGCCCCGGCGCGGCGGCCACGTCGTCGGGCGGATCGTCGGGCAGATCCGGCAGCGGGGGCAGGGCGGGGGCCTGCGGTTCGGGGGCCGGTTCGGGCGCAGAGGCGGTTTCCGGTTCGGTCTCGGGCTCCGATCCAGGCTCTGTCGCTGTCTGCGGCTCCGGTGCGGGCTCTGACTCGGTTTGCGGTTCTGGTTCGGGTTCTGCCGCGGTGGTGGGGGCGACGTCAGGCTCGGGCTCTGTGTCGGAGGTTGGCTCTTGCGCGGCCGCGTCCGGGGGGACGCCCTGCGGCGTGTCGGGGCGGGCGAAGCTGAGCACCTGCGCGACTGGCGTGGGTGCCGCCTGCTCTCCCTCGAACCCGGGCGAGAGCGCGGCGACGTGGCTTACCCCCTGTTCGCGCAGCATCTTCTGCACACCCTTGATGGTCATGCCCTCGTCGTGCAGCAGCACCTTGATCCCGCCGAGCAGGCGCATGTCCGCGGGGCGGTAGTAGCGTCGCCCGCCCGCGCGCTTGACCGGTTTCACCTGGGTGAACTTGCTTTCCCAGAAGCGCAGCACGTGGGCGGGCACCTCGAGCCAGTCTGCCACCTCGCTGATGGTGCGGAAGGCGTCGGCGGATTTGCCCATGTGCGGCGGTGTCCTCAGCGCTTGTTGCCGATCGCAACGCGATCCTTCATCAGGTGCGAGGGCCGGAAGGTGAGCACCCGGCGCGGCTTGATGGGCACTTCCTCGCCGGTCTTGGGGTTGCGGCCCACGCGGGCCGACTTGTCGCGCACCGAGAACGTGCCGAAGGAAGATATCTTGACCGGTTCGCCGCGCGAGAGCGCGTCCGAGACGTGGGTAAGCACGCTCTCCACCATCTGGGCCGCGTCGTTGCGCGACAGCCCCACCTCGCGGAATACCGCTTCGCTCAGGTCCATCCGTGTCAGTGTCTTGTTGGTCATACCGTCCCCGCATTTTTGCGGCTCAGTTTGCGGCGAAGCCCGTGCCGTGTCAATCGTGATGGTCCCGGGTGCTGGGAGGTGGCGCGGATTTTTGCAGGCCGACGCGCGGTTTACCAGCGCATCACCACCGCGCCCCACGCCAGCCCGCCGCCGATCGCCTCGGACAAGACGATCTGCCCGGGGCGGATGCGCCCCTCGGCCACGCCCACCGAGAGCGCCAGCGGGATCGAGGCGGCGGAGGTGTTGCCGTGGTCCTGCACGGTGACGATGACGCGGTCCATCGACAGGCCCAGCTTCTTTGCGGTGCCCTGGATGATGCGGATATTGGCCTGGTGCGGCACGATCCAATCGACGTCCGGCCCGGTGAGGCCGACCTTGCCGAGCGCGGTCTCGGCGGTGGAGGCGAGTTTCTCGACGGCCTGCCGGAAGAGCGCGTTGCCCTGCATCCTGAGCTTGCCCGCATCGCCAGTCGTCGATACGCCGCCATCGACGTAGAGCATGTCGCGGTAGCGCCCGTCGGAATTGAGATCGACCGAGAGGATGCCGCGATCGGCGTTGGTGCCGGTGCCCTCGGTGGCCCCGAGTACCAGAGCGCCGGCGCCGTCGCCGAACAGCACGCAGGTGGAGCGGTCGGACCAGTCCATGATGCGCGAGAACGTCTCGGCCCCGATCAGCAGCAGGCGCTCGGCCTGGCCCGCGACGATCATCGCGTTGGCGGTGGCGAGCGCGTAGACGAACCCGGCGCAGACCGCCTGCACGTCGAAGGCGAAACCGTGGGTCATGCCCAGCCCCTCCTGCACCATCGTGGCGACCGAGGGGAAGGTGAGGTCCGGCGTGGAGGTGGCGACGATCAGGCCGTCGATGTCGTCCGGCGTGAGCCCGGCATTGGCGAGGGCGGCGCGCGCGGCATGGAGGGCGAGGGTGGAGGTGGTCTCGTCCTCGGCGGCGAAGCGGCGGCGCTCGATCCCCGAGCGCGAGCGGATCCACTCGTCCGTGGTGTCGAGGGTGGCCTCGAATTCGCTGTTGGGCACGATGCGGGCGGGCAGGTAGTGCCCGGTGCCGAGGGCCGTGGCGCGGCGGGTCATGGCGCGAGGTCTCCGTGGTTGTCGTCCCCGGTGTTGTCGTCTCCGGTGTTGTCGTCCCCTGTGTCGTGTTGGTCGCCGTCGTCCTCGCGGTCGAGCGGGGCCGCGGCGGCGACGCGGGCGGCGAGCTTGGCGGTGAAGCCGGTCTGCGCGAGGTCGAAGGCGAGCTTTATCGCCGACGAAACGCCCGTGGCGTCCGCCGCGCCGTGCGACTTGACCACGGTGCCGTTCAGCCCGAGGAACACGCCGCCATTGGCGCGGCGCGGATCGACGCGTTTTTTCATCCGCCGAAGCGAGGTATAGGCCAGCAGCGCCGCCAGCCGCGACAGCGGCGTGTAGGCGAAGGCCTCGCGCAGGAGGTCGGTGATCAGGTTGGCGATGCCCTCGCCGGTCTTGAGCGCGACATTGCCGGTGAAGCCGTCGGTCACGATCACGTCGCAGCGCGTGCCGGGCAGGTCGCGCCCCTCGACGAAGCCCACGAACTCGAAATCCGCGCTCGTTGCATTGGCGGCGATCAGCTCATGCGCCTCGCGCAGCTCGGCGCGGCCCTTGTGCTCTTCGGTGCCCACGTTCAGCAGGCCGATGCGCGGGCGCTTGAGGCCAAAGCCGTTGCGCGCGTAGGACGCGCCCATCAACGCGTATTGCATCAGGTCCTTGGCGTCGGCCCGGATATCCGCGCCGCCGTCGAGCATGATGTTGTGCTGTTGCGGGTTCTGCGAGGGCCACATCACAGCGATGGCGGGGCGGTAGATGCCCGGCAGCTTGCGCAGGCGGATGACCGACATCAGCATCAGCGCGCCGGTATTGCCGCAGGAGACGCAGACCGTCGCCTCGCCCGCGCGCACCGATTCGAGCGCCGACCACATCGAGGTGTCGTGCCCGTGGCGCACCACCTGAGCGGGCTTGTCGGTCATCGACACGACCTCGGGTGCGTTGCGGATGGTGACCCGGTCGGTCAGCTCCCGGCGCCTGGCGACCAGCGGCGCGAGCGTGTCGCGCGGGCCGTGCAGGATGAATCCGATGCGCGGATTCTTGCTGGCGGACTGGGCCATGCCCGCCACCACGGCGGCGGGCCCCTCATCGCCGCCCATGGCGTCAATCGAGATCACGAAGCGCCCCGCGCCGGTCATGTCCTGATCGCCCTGAGCGCCCATGCGGCCGATGCCCCCGAATAGTGTCTCAGGCGGCGTCGTCTTCCAGGTCGATATCGTCCACCAGGGCGACGACTTCGCGTTCTGCGTAGTGGCCACAGGCCGCGCAGACGTGGTGCGGGCGCTTCAACTCGCCGCAATTGGGGCATTCGTTGGGATTGCCCGCGGTGAGTGAATCATGCGCGCGGCGATTGTTGCGGCGCGATTTCGAGACCTTGTTCTGTTGGACGGCCATGTCACAACCTCAATTCCTGCGGGCCGGATCGGCCCATGTTTCACGGGTGTTCGCGGCTCTTAATCCTGACCGAGCCGCCGGTTCAACCCCAAATTCCGGTGAGAGCGCGAAAATACAGAGATTTGGGGCCGGGGCAAGCGATTCTTGGGGTGGCTTCCGGCTCAGCCGGAGGGGCCGCCGTCATTGCCCTCGTCGTCGTCATTCCCGGCCAGCCGGTCGCGCAGTCCGGCGAGCCCGGCAAAGGGGCGGCGGGGCGCGTCGTCATCGTCGTTTTCCGCGCCGTCGGGCGCGGCCGAGAGCGTGCCGAGTTCTGCCGCGTCGCTGCGCGGCCAGGGCGGCAGCGCCAGCGCCAGCGCCTCGGCGAGCACGGCATCGAGGTCGATCACCGCGCCAAGGGGCTCTATCGTGTCGTCCTCGGGCATCTCGATCTCGTCGGCGGGCGCGGCCTCTGGCGGGGTGGCGTCGGGCGTGTAGCGGCGCGTCACGGTCTCGTCGATCCGGGTGGTCACCGGCGCGAGGGTGACGCCGCAGGGCTGCACGACCGTCGCCCCGAGCGTGGCGCTGAGCAGCCAGTCGCGGGGGCCGTCGGGGGTGATCTCTCCCCTGAGGGTCAGCTTGCGCAGATCGAGGAGGTCGAGGCGCGCGGCCAGCGTCGCGCGCGCCGCCGCGTCGGGCACGATCTCGAAGCGGTGGCCGCCGTGCCGGGCGAGGCGCGGGACGGGGATACGGTGGGTGGAGCCGGTATCGGTGGACATCGCGGCCTCTTGCTTTGAATTCTTGAACCCGGGGGCTGCATTGATGTAAGCGGGATAAAAGCCGTGAGCGGTGGTGACAAGAGGGCAGAGATGACGGCGATTTCAATGCGAGTGCTGCGTGTCCTTGCCCTGTGTGGTCTCATCGGGGTGGCCGCCTGCTCGGCCACCTACCAGAATCATGGCTATGTCCCGCCCGAGAACGATCTCGAGAATCTGATCGTCGGGGTCGATACCCGCGCGACGGTGGATGACCTGATCGGGCCGCCCTCGGTCTCGGGGATGGTGGGCGATGGCGATTATTACTACGTCCGCTCGCGCAAGCGCACCTACATGATGCTGCGCCCGCAGGTGATCGAGCGCGAGGTGCTGGCGATCTCGTTCAACGACGACGACACCATCGCCAATATCGAGAGATTCGGGCTGGAGGACGGACAGATCGTGCCGCTCTCGCGCCGGGTGACAGACAGCTCGGTGGTCAAGAACGGCTTCCTGCGGCAGGTGCTCAGCAATATCGGCGCGCTCAACCCCGAGCAACTGTTCGGCGAATAGCGCGACGCGCGCCGCATTGTCTTGGAGATGTCACGCGCCGAGTGCATGAGATATCGCCGAGGATCGAGCGACCGCGTGGAGACGGTGACATGAGGGAGATCCGGCAGGGGCGCTACGTGGCTCGGCTGGCGCGCGGTCCCGGGGACGTCGCCCGCGCCCAGGCGCTGCGCGCCGAGGCGTTTCTGGGGACTGCCGGAGGCTGCGACGCCGATGCCCATGACGCGGTGTGCCTGCACCTGCTGGTCGAGGAGGCGCGGGGCGGGCGGCTGGTCTGCTGTTTCCGGGTGCTGCTGCTGGAGGACGGGGCCGGGATTGCGCGCAGCTATTCGGCGCAGTTCTATGAATTGTCGGCACTGGGTGCGTTCGAGGGGCGGATGGCCGAGATGGGGCGATTCTGCATCCGGCCCGGTCTGACCGATCCGGACATCCTGCGCGTGGCGTGGGCGGCGATGACGCGGCTGGTGGACGAGCACGGGGTGGCGATGCTGTTTGGCTGTTCGTCTTTCAAGGGAGTGGAGACGGCCCCGTATCTCGATGCCTTTGCGGTGCTGGGGGCGCGGCACCTGGCGCCGCGGCGGTGGTGGCCGCGGGTCAAGGCGCCCGCCGTGTTCCGCTTTGCCGAGCGATTGAAACGGCACAAACCCGATCCCAGGCAGGCGATGCGGCATATGCCGCCCTTGCTGCGAACCTACCTGATGATGGGCGGCTGGGTGAGCGATCACGCGGTGATCGACCGGCAGATGGACACGTTGCACGTCTTTACCGGGGTCGAGATCGGCGCAATCCCGGCGGCGCGCGCGCGGCTGCTGCGGGCGCTGGCGGGGTGAGGCTTGACTGTGGCGGGGCCGCGGGATAGCCCGCGCGCATGGCCCGTGCCCCGCTTTTGCAACTCACCGATATCTCGCTCACTTTTGGCGGCGCACCGCTGTTCGCCGACCTGTCGCTGGTGGTGCAGCCCGGCGACCGGGTGGCATTGGTGGGACGGAACGGATCGGGAAAATCGACGCTGATGAAGGTGATGGCCGGGCTGGTGGAGCCCGACCGGGGCGTGCGCGTCGTCTCGCCGGGCGTGAGCGTGGGCTACATGGAGCAGGAACCGGCGATGACCGGCTTTGCCACGCTGGGTGATTTCGCGGCGAGCGCGCTGGCGCCGGGCGAGGAATACCGGGTGGAGATGGCGGGCGAGGGGCTGAAATTCGACCCCGCGCGGCCGGTCGAGACCGCCTCGGGCGGGGAACGGCGGCGCGCGGCGCTGGCCAAGCTGATGGCCGAGGCGCCGGAGCTGATGCTGCTCGACGAGCCGACCAACCATCTCGACATCGAGGCGATCGGCTGGCTGGAAGAGCAGTTGAAGGCCACGCGAAAGGGCTTTGTTCTCATCAGCCACGACCGCGCTTTTCTGCGTGAGCTTAGCCGTGCAACTCTATGGATTGACAGGGGAATGACGCGGCGGCAGGAGCGGGGATTCGCGCATTTCGAGGAATGGCGTGACAAGGTCTGGGAGGAAGAGGACCAGCAGCGCCACAAGCTCGACCGCAAGATCAAGGCCGAGGCCCGCTGGGCCGTGGAGGGCATCAGCGCGCGGCGCAAGCGTAACCAGGGGCGGGTGCGCGCGTTGCAGGCGCTGCGCGAGGAACGGCGCAACCAGATCAAGCGGCAGGGCACGGCGGCAATGGCGCTGGAGAGTGGCCCGAACTCCGGTCGCAAGGTGATCGAAGCCAAGGATATTTCAAAAGCTTACGATGACAAGCTCATCTTGAAGCCGTTCAGCCTGCGGATCATGCGGGGCGAGCGCGTGGCGTTTGTCGGGCCCAATGGCGTGGGCAAGACGACGCTCTTGAAGATGCTGATGGGCGAAGTGGCCCCCGACAGCGGCACGGTCACGCATGGCACCAACCTGGTGCCGGCGGTGTTTGACCAGGCGCGTGCGCGGCTCGACCCCGAGATGACGCTGTGGGAGAGCCTGACGGGTGACTCGGAGATGCGCGTCTCTGGCCAGGCGGACCAGGTGCTGGTGCGTGGGCAGCCGCGCCACGTCGTGGGGTATCTCAAGGATTTCCTGTTCGACGAGCGGCAGGCACGCGCGCCGGTCAAGTCATTGTCGGGTGGAGAAAAAGCGCGGCTCTTGCTGGCGCGGATCATGGCGCGGAAGAGCAACGTGCTGGTGCTCGACGAGCCGACCAACGATCTCGATATCGAGACGCTGGATTTGTTGCAGGAATTGCTGGACGATTACGCGGGGACCGTTCTGCTGGTGAGCCACGACCGTGATTTCCTCGACCGGGTGGCAAGCACCACAATTGCCATGGAGGGTGACGGCCGCGCAACCGCCTATGCCGGCGGCTGGAGCGATTATCGCGCGCAACGCGATGGCGCGAAGGAAAGCGATGAAACTGCGAAAAAAAGCGCGAAAACAACGCAGAAGAACGCGGAGTTGAAGCAGGAAGTCAAGCCTGTACGGCTGAGCTTTACCGAGGCGCACCGGCTGGAGGAGTTGCCCGGGCAGATCGAGCGGCTGGAGGCGGAGATCGCCAAGCTGGAGGAGCTGTTGGCCGATCCCGATCTCTATAGTCGCGAGCCGGTCAAGTTCCGCCGCGCGACCGAGGCGCTGACCGCGCGTCAAAAGGCGCTGGCCGAGGCCGAGGAGGAGTGGCTGTCGCTCGCCGAGAAGGCCGAGGCAACGGGCTGATTTTTCGCTGTAGCCCGGGCGGTTGCGCGCATATGCTCGGGCGCATGAGCAGTTCGGATCGCAGCCTGCACGACAGTGTCCGCCTCCTCTACGAGGGGCGCTCGAAACGCGCGACGCGGTTTCGCTATGCGCTCTTGGTGTTCGACGTGGCGAGCATCGTGTTCTTTCTCGCCACGGCAACGCTGCCGCTGACGCCCGCGATACTGGTGGCGGACATTCTGGTGGCGGCAGTGATCGGGGCCGACTTCCTGTGCCGGCTGTGGATCGCGGAGAATCGGCTGCGCCACCTGCGGCAGATCTACGTGCTGGTGGATATCGCGGTGCTGGTCTCGCTGGTGGCGGTGCCGGTGCTGGGGCAGGGATGGGCGGCGTTGCGGCTGCTGCGCGCGCTGCGATTGGTGCATTCCTATCACCTGCTGCGCGACCTGCGGCGCGACTGGCGGTTCTTTCGCCTGCACGAGGACGCGATCCTCGCCGCGGTCAACCTGCTGGTGTTTATCTTTGCCATGACAGCATTGGTTCACCTGTTGCGCGGCGGGCGGGAGCCGGGGCTGAACACTTACGTGGACGCGCTCTATTTCACGGTGACGACGCTGACGACGACGGGGTACGGCGACATCCTGATGGACAGCGGGACTGGCCGGCTGCTGGCGGTGGGGATCATGATCGTGGGTGTGGGGCTGTTCCTGCGGCTGGCGCGGACCATTTTCGTGCCCGCCAAGGTGCGCCACAAGTGCCCGGAATGCGGGCTGTTGAAGCACGACCCCGACGCAATCCATTGCAAGCATTGCGGCATCGAGCTGAAGATCGAGACGGAAGGCGCGCAGTAGGGCAGGCGGGATGTCTCGGGATATCCTGGGGGTCAGGCCCGGGGAGGACGGGGCTTGGCGCGGAGGGTCAGGTGTTGTGGTTGGCCTGGAGCTGCCGTTGCAGTGAGCCGCGCCATCGCATGTCCGCGGGCAGGCGATCCAACGGTTTTTCAGGGCACTTTATTTCTGCTTTCCCGAAGAACATGCAATCGGCGCGCTAGCTTAGCCAAATCGCCTGTCCGGGGGGCGGACATGCGATGGCGCGGCGGGCTTCGCCCTTGATTCCGCGCCGGGACCAGATGGTCCAACGTCCGCACAAGGCCGATACCGCCCTCGCGCCCCGCCGCGTCAGACCGATAGCCGCGCCCCGTGGGCACCGCGCTCGCGGTAGGGGGTGGTCTGGTAGTGCGCGCGGTAGCATTTTGAGAAATGCGACGGCGAGGCGAAGCCGCAGGCAAGCGCCACGTTGATCACCGTCATGTCGGTCTGCATCAACAGGTTGCGCGCCTTTTGCAGCCGCAGTTCCATGTAATAGCGCTTGGGGCTGCGGCTGAGGTAACGGCGGAACAGGCGTTCGAGCTGGCGGGTGGACATGCCCACCTCGCGGGCGAGGATCGAGGGGCTGATCGGTTCCTCGATATTGCTCTCCATCATCTGGATGACCTGGCTGAGCTTGGGGTGGCGCACGCCGATTCGGGTGGGCACCGAGAGACGCTGGGTGTCCTGGTCGGTGCGGATCGAGGAATAGATCTGCTGGTCGGCCACCGCGTTGGCGAGCTTTTCGCCATGCTCGGCGGCGATCAGGCTGAGCATCAGGTCGATCGAGGCGGTGCCGCCTGCCGTGGTCATGCGGTTGCCGTCGATCATGAAGATCGACTTGGTCAGCGTTACCTCTTCGAATTCCTCGAGAAAGGCATCGTGATTCTCCCAGTGGATGGTGGCGCGCTTGCCGTCGAGCAGCCCGGCGCGCGCCATCACGTAGGATGCGGTGCACAGCCCGCCGATGCGCAACCCGCGGCGCGCCTCGCGGCGCAGCCAGTTGAGCATCCGCTTGGTGGCGGTCTTCTGGACATCGACCCCGCCGCACAGGATCAGCACATCCTCGCGTTTCAGTTCGGAGAGCGGGAAATCGACGTGGAAGCGCACGCCGTTGGAGCAGGTCACGACATCGTCGGTGTCTCCGGTCAAAGCCCATGTGTAAAGCTCTGCTCCGGCCATGCGGTTGGCGATGCGCAGGCATTCCAGCGCGCCGGCAAAGCTCAGGAGCGTGAACGAGTCAAGCAGCACGAACACGAAGCGTGTTGGCGCCCTTGGCACATCCACCTTGACTGTCACGGCATCTGACATCGGGCCCCCTCTTGCGCTCCGTCCCAGCGTCACTGTCACCAAAACGTCGCGATTCACAAGCCAAACACGCACATTCGTGTCGCATTTTGACCGATTCCGCGGCTGGCCTCTGCGCGTCCGGTGGATTATAGAGATGTCCGACCAAATGAGAAAGCGGAGACCGAAGATGACGGAATGGCAGAAAACCGGCTGGCGCGCGAAAGAGCGGGTGCAGATGCCGGATTATCCCGATGCCGGGGCGCTCGCCCGCGTCGAGGATCGTCTGCGCCAGTATCCGCCTCTGGTCTTTGCCGGGGAGGCGCGGCGCCTCAAGCGCGCGCTTGGGGCGGCGTCGCGGGGCGAGGCGTTCCTGTTGCAGGGCGGCGATTGCGCCGAGGCGTTCGACCAGTTCTCGGCCGATGCGATCCGCGACACGTTCAAGGTGATGCTGCAGATGGCGATGGTGCTGACCTATGGCGCCAAGGTGCCGGTGGTCAAGGTGGGGCGCATGGCCGGGCAGTTCGCCAAGCCGCGCAGCGCGCCCACCGAGGTGGTGGAGGGTGTCGAGCTGCCCAGCTATCGCGGTGACATCGTCAACGAGCTGGCCTTTACCCCGGAGGCGCGCATCCCTGACCCGGCGAAGATGCTGCAGGCCTACACGCAGGCGGCGGCGACGCTGAACCTGTTGCGCGCGTTCTCTACCGGCGGCTACGCCGATATGCACCAGGTGCACCAGTGGACGCTGGGCTTCACCGAGAGCGAGAAGGCCGCGCGCTATCGCGAGATGGCCAGCCATATCGCCGACGCGCTCGACTTCATGAAGGCCGCGGGCGTGGACAGCGAGAGCGCGCACACGCTCAAGTCGGTGGATTTCTACACCTCGCACGAGGGGCTGTTGCTGGAATACGAGGAGGCGCTCACCCGTCTCGATTCGACCTCTGGCAAATGGCTGGCAGGGTCGGGACACATGCTGTGGATCGGCGACCGCACGCGCCAGCCCGACGGCGCGCATGTGGAGTTCCTGCGCGGGGTGCTCAACCCGATCGGGCTGAAATGCGGCCCGACCATGACCTCGGACGATCTCAAGCGGCTGTTGGCGACGCTCAACCCCGAGAACGAGGCCGGGCGGCTGACGCTGATCGCGCGGTTCGGCGCGGGCAAGGTGGGCGAGAACCTGCCGCGGCTCATCCGCACGGTCGAGGAGGAGGGCGCCAACGTGCTGTGGGTGTGCGACCCGATGCACGGCAACACGATCAAGTCGGCCACCGGCTACAAGACCCGGCCGTTCGACTCGGTGCTGCGCGAGGTGCAGGAATTCTTTGCCATCCACCGCGCGGAAGGAACCGTCCCCGGCGGCGTGCATTTCGAGATGACCGGACAGGACGTGACCGAATGCACCGGGGGGATGCGCGCGCTGAGCGAGGAGAGCCTGTCGGATCGCTACCACACCGCGTGTGATCCGCGGCTCAATGCGTCGCAATCGCTGGAGCTTGCGTTTCTCGTGGCCGAGGAGCTCAAGGGCCAGCGCGAGCGCATGGCCGAGGCGCAGGCCGTCTGATGCTCAGGTGACGAGCCGCAGGTGAGAGCGGTCGCGGGGCCCGGTCGGGGCCTGCGACCGTCCGCCTGCCAGCGTGCGCAGGGGCGGTGCGGCGCGGCGCGGCGCGGCGCCGGAAAGCGGCTGCGTCTCGGCATCCGCGATTCCGAAGCGGCGGGGCGTGCGCCCGCTGGCGCCGTCGGTCACGAGGCAGCCCAGCGCGCGCGAGATGTCGCCCAGGTCACTGCGTAGCGGCAGCAACATCAGCGTGCCGCCGAGCGCGGGCCGCCCGACCCCGCGGCGCGCGCGCAGCGCGAAGCGCAGGACCGCCGGGCCGTCGAAGAGATCGACCAGCCGCAGGGCAAAGGCATCGCGGTCGTCCGGCTCGATGAAGGTGGCGAGCGGCATGCCGCGCACCTCCATGCCCATCAGGTCGTTGAGGTGCATTCCCGCCACCCGCAGCCGCACCATGCCCGGTGCGATGCGTTCGGCGATGAAGGCGCTGGAAATCAGCGGTTCGATGCCGCGCGGGTCGATATCGGCGCGCATGGGCACGTCGCCGCCGCGTCGGCAATCCTCCCAATGGGCGCGAAAGGCGCGCAGGTGCGCCTCGGTCTGCGCCTGTGTTTCGCTTGTGTCGCCCTGCACCGGGCCCGGTTCCGTCGGATCATCCCACATGGTCCTAATCCCTCGTTGTGCGCCCCCGCACCGTCGATATGCGCCTGGGTGCCGCAGGCTTGCCTCAGCTTGGTGAAGCCGCGTTCTGCGCGCCGGACGATGCGTAAAGATTGCCACAATTCGCCGCGCATGTATCTAAAATTCGCGGTATCTGGTTAACCCTTGCGCGCCCGGATGCGCGGCTTGCCAGCCGGACGCGCAATGGCTAACACGGGGGCTGCACCGCCACGAGGGAGGCACAAAGCCCCATGATCCGCTCGATGACCGCCTTTGCCACGCGCAGCGGACAGCATGGCCCGCGCGCAACGGTCTGGGAGATACGCGGCGTCAACGGCAAGGGGCTCGACCTGCGGCTGCGCCTGCCCGAAGGCGTCGAGGGGCTGGAGACGCGGCTGCGGTCGGCGGCCGCGAAGCGGCTCGCGCGCGGCAACGTGACGGTGGTGCTGCGGTTTCACGACATGGCCGAGGCGGGTGGGCTGGCGCTTGACGGGGGGGCGCTCGACGTGGCGCTGGCGGCGCTGGCCGAGACCGAGCGGCGCGCCGATGCGGCGGGGCTGACGCTCGCGCCTTCGACAGCGGCGCAGGTGCTGGCGCTGCGTGGCCTGCTGGAGACCGGCGGCGCGCCGGTGGCCAACGCGGAGGACGCCTCGGCGTTGGAGGCGGAATTCGACGCGCTGCTGGGCGATTTCGTGGCGATGCGCGAGGCCGAGGGCGCGGCGCTGGGCCGGGTGATCGCGGATCAGCTCGACCGGATCGCGGCGCGGGTGACGCAGGCCGAGGACATGCTGGGCGCGCGCGCCGGGGCGATCGCCGAGGCGCATCGCGCGGCGCTGGCGCGGGTCACCGACCAGGCCGGGCAGGTTGCCCCTGAGCGGATCGCGCAAGAATTGGCGCTGGTGGCGGTGCGGCTCGACGTGACCGAGGAAATCGACCGGCTGCGCGCCCATGTGGCGGCGGCGCGCGAATTGCTGGCGCAAGGCTCGCCGGTGGGGCGCAAGCTCGATTTCCTGGCGCAGGAATTCATGCGCGAGGCCAACACGCTGTGTTCGAAGGCGCAGAACGCGGATCTCACGGCCGTGGGGCTCGATCTCAAGACGGTGATCGACCAGATGCGCGAGCAGATTCAGAACGTGGAATGAGCGGAGAGGGTGGATGGATATTTTTGGCAAGATGAAGCGGGGGGCCGCGCGATGAGCGAGCGGCGTGGGCTTCTGATCATCCTGTCCTCGCCCTCGGGCGCGGGCAAGTCGACGCTGTCGCAGCGGCTTTTGCAATGGGATCCGACGCTGAGCTTTTCGGTTTCGGCCACCACCCGCCCGCCGCGGGCGGGCGAGGAGGACGGGCGCGACTATCATTTCCTGTCGGAAGAGGCGTTCAAGCGGCAGGTGTCGGAGGGCGGGATGCTGGAACACGCGCATGTCTTCGGCAATTTCTACGGCTCGCCGCGCGCACCCGTACAGGCCTCGATCGACGCAGGAAACGACGTGCTTTTCGACATCGACTGGCAGGGTGCGCAGCAGATCAGAAACTCCGCGCTTGGCGGGCACACGCTGTCGATCTTTCTGCTGCCGCCCTCGATCCACGAGCTGCACCGCAGGCTGCAGGCGCGCGGCAAGGACGCGCCGGAGGTGATCGCGCGGCGGATGCACAAGAGCTGGGACGAGATAAGCCATTGGGACAGCTACGATTTCGTGCTGGTCAATGACGACCTCGACGTCGCCGAGGCGCGACTCAGGACCATCATCGAGGCAACCCGCCTGCGCCGCACGCAACAGCCCTGGCTGACCGAACATGTGCGGCGGCTGCAGACCGAATTCGAGGAGACGCTATGACGCTCTATGCACTGGACGGTGTCGCGCCCGAGGTGGCGGACGACACCTGGATCGCGCCCGATGCCAACGTGATCGGCCGCGTGGTAATCGAGGCGGGGGCGTCGGTCTGGTTCGGCTGCACGCTGCGGGGTGACAACGAGGAAATCCGCGTGGGCAGGGGCAGCAACGTGCAGGAAAACTGCGTGATGCACACCGACATGGGCTATCCGCTCACGATCGGGGCGGGCTGCACCATCGGGCACAAGGCGATGCTGCACGGCTGCACCATCGGCGAGAACAGCCTGATCGGCATGGGGGCCACCGTGCTCAACGGCGCGGTGATCGGGCGCGATTGCCTGATCGGGGCGGGCGCGCTGGTGACGGAAGGCAAGGAAATCCCCGATGGCAGCCTTGTTGTGGGCGCGCCGGGGCGGGTGGTGCGCGGCCTCGATGCCGACGCCATCGCCGGGCTGCGCGCGAGTGCCGTGCATTACCAGGAGCGGATGCGCCGCTTTCGCGCCGGGCTGAGCGAGGTCTGAGCGGGGATGGAGGGCATCGTCTCGCTGCTCGCGGCGGTGCCGCTCGCGGCGGTGCTCGTGGGGCCCGACGCACGCATTCTCGCGGCCAACGCGGCGGCGCGCGAGATGCTGGGGCAGGCCATCGAGGGGCGGCATTTCCTCACCGCCATGCGCCAGCCCGACCTGCGCGCGGCGATCGAGGCCACCGCCGGGGACGGCACGGTGCGCAGTGTCACCTACCAGGCCGCGAAGGACGGGCGCGACAGCACCTTTCGCGCCCACGTGGCGGCGGTGACGCTCGAGGAGGGCGCGGCGCCCGGCGTTCTGGTGTCGTTCGAGGACCTGACCGAGCGCGAACAGGCGGCGCAGATGCGGCGCGATTTCGTCGCCAACGTGAGCCACGAGTTGCGTACGCCGCTGACCTCGCTCATGGGTTTCATCGAGACGTTGCAGGGGCCCGCGCGCCGCGACGAGGCGGCGATGGACCGGTTTCTGGGCATCATGGCGCGCGAGGCGGCGCGGATGGAACGGCTGGTCCATGACCTGTTATCGCTGAGCCGGGTCGAGGGCGAGGAGCGCGTGCGCCCGCGCGAGCCGGTCGACCTGGGTAACGTGATGGGCACCGTGGTGACCATGCTGCGGCCGCTGGCGCGTGAACGAGGCTGCGCGCTGCGCTTTGAGCCGGGAGAAGCGTGCCTCGTGCCGGGCAATGCAGACCAGTTGCAGCAGGTGTTCACCAACCTCGTCGAGAACGCGATCAAGTATGGTGGGGACGACAACGAGGTGGAGATCACGCTTGCGCCGCATCCCGACGACGCGACGCTGCGGGGACCCGCCATCGCCGCCACGGTGCGCGACCGCGGCCCCGGGATCGACCCGCTGCATATCCCGCGCCTGACCGAGCGGTTCTATCGCGTGGACACCCACCGCTCTCGCGAGATGGGGGGTACGGGGCTGGGCCTTGCCATCGTCAAGCACATCGTCAACCGCCACCGCGGGCGCCTGCGCATCGCGTCCGAGCCGGGGCAGGGCAGCACATTTTCCGTGATTCTGCCGCGATGGACCGGGTAACGGGCGGGCATGGCGCCCGACGCAACATGATGTCATAATCCTGTTGCAAAAGTTTAGCATTCCTGTTGTCCAAGACAGCTAGCACGGGCGCCGAGCCGCGCGTGACCGCGCAACCCATATCACCCCCGGGGCCCATCACGGGCGGGGCCCGGCGGAGGAGAGTCAGAGACCATGAACGAAAAACATATCGTGTCCTCGTTTGACCGCGATCTGGAGGCCATCCAGGCGCAGATCATGAAGATGGGCGGGATGGTCGAGCGGGCCATCGCGGATGCGGCGCGGTCACTCGAGACTCGCGACGAGGAGCTGGCCGAGGAGGTGCGCCGCGCCGACGCGGCGATCGACGCGCTGGAAGAGAAGATCAACGAGGAGGCCGCGCTTCTGATCGCGCGGCGCGCGCCAGCGGCGAGCGACCTTCGCCTGGTGCTGACCGTCATCAAGATTTCCGCGAGCCTCGAGCGGATCGGCGATTATGCCAAGAACATCGCCAAGCGCACCGCCGTGCTGACCTCGATGACGCAGGTCAACGGCTCTCCGGCGGCGCTGCGGCGGATGGCGCGCGAGGTCGAGGAGATGCTGCGCGACGTGCTCGACGCCTATATCCAGCGCGACGCCGGGGTGGCCGAGGACGTGATCGCGCGCGACGAGGACGTCGACCAGATGTACAACGCCATCTTCCGCGAGTTCCTGACCTTCATGATGGAGGATGCGCGCAACATCACGCCCTGCATGCACCTGCATTTCATCGCCAAGAACACCGAGCGGATGGGCGATCTGGTTACCTCGGTGGCCGAGCAGGTGATCTACCTCGTCACCGGCGAGATGCCGGACGAGCCGCGCCCCAAGGGCGACAAGACCTCCACCGACCCCTCGATCTCTCCGGTGTCGTGAGGGGAGGACCGGGCCATGTCCACCGAACAACCCACCGTGCTCCTGGTCGAGGATGAGCCGGCGCAGCGCGAGGTGCTGGGCTACAACCTGGAGGCCGACGGCTTTCGCGTGGTGACCGCCGGGAATGGCGAAGAGGCGCTGATGATGGTGGCCGAGGCGCCGCCGGATATCATCGTGCTCGACTGGATGATGCCCAATGTCTCGGGGATCGAGGTGTGCCGCCAGCTCAAGACCCGGTCGGAGACGCGGGGCATCCCGATCATCATGCTGTCGGCGCGCTCGGAAGAGGTGGACCGGGTGCGCGGGCTCGAGACCGGGGCGGATGACTACGTCATCAAGCCCTATTCGCTGGTCGAGCTGATGGCGCGGGTGCGCGCGCAGCTACGCCGGACGCGGCCCGCGAGCATCGGCGAGCGGCTGGAATACGAGGATATCGTGCTGGATGCCGAGACCCACCGCGTGACGCGCAGCGAGAAGCCGCTCAAGCTCGGCCCGACCGAGTTTCGCCTGCTCGCCACCTTCATGGAAAAGCCCGGGCGCGTGTGGTCGCGCGAGCAGTTGCTCGACCGGGTCTGGGGGCGCGACATCTACGTGGATACGCGCACCGTGGACGTGCATATCGGGCGGCTGCGCAAGGCATTGTGCCAGCATGGCGGTGACGATCCGCTGCGCACGGTGCGCGGTGCGGGCTACGCGCTCGGCTGAGCGGGCTCAGCGCGGCAGCCCGTCCTCATCATCGGCCTGACCGGCGAGCCAGTCGCGGAAGGCCGAGAGGGCGGCATCCTGCGCGCGGCGCTCTGGCCAGACGAGGTAATAGGCCCCGCGCATGGTGATCGGCCCGCCGCAGAGCGGCATGAGCCGCCCGGTGGCCAGCTCTTGTTCCACGAGGTAATCGGGCAGGAGCGCCACCCCCATCCCGTGCAGCGCCATCTGCATGATTGTTGCGAACTGGTCATGAATCGTGCCGCCGATGGGCACGCCCGTGATGCCGTGGGCCGCGAACCAGTCGGCCCAGGCGTCGGGGCGCGTCCCGATATGCAGGAGCGGCAGGCGCAGGAGATCGCGCGGGCCGCGGACGGCGCGTTGGCGTGAGAGGAACTCTGGCGTGGCCACCGCCACCATCGCCTCGTGCCGGAGCCGCAGCGCGCCCGTTCCAGGCCAGTCTGGTTCACCAAAATGTAGCGCTGCATCAAATGGTTCCGAGGCGAAGTTGAACTTATCAAGTCGGGTGGAAAGGTTGATCGTGACCTCCGGGTGACGGTGCGCGAAATCCGGCAGGCGCGGCACCAGCCAGCGCATCCCGAAGGTGGGCAGGATCGCGAGGCTGAGCGTGCCGCCCGCGGCATTGACCGATAGCCGCATCGTCGCCTGCGCGATCTGTTCCAGCGCACCGCGCACGCGGGCCGCGTAGTCGGCGGCCTCGGGCGTCAGGCGCACGCCGCGCCCCTCGCGCGTCAGGATTGGATGGCCGATGAAGTCTTCCAGCGTTTTCAATTGCCTGCTGACGGCGCTCTGCGTCAGCGACAACTCCGCGGCCGCCGCCGTGGCACTGCCGAGACGGTCGAGCGCCTCTAGCGCGCGCAAGGACGCGATGGAGGGCAGGCTACGGCGGGGGAGGGGCATGACACTACTCTCTGTTGCGGAAAACTCATGGGTTCATGTGAAAATATCGGTATTCGCCCGCGTTTGACCAGTCTATCCTTGCAGTGGTCTGACCGAAATGTTGAGGATAGTGCCATGAATGCCCCCGCCACCCCGCTCCGTGCCAAGGACGCGCCCGACCTGGGAAGTTTCGACTGGGCCGATCCGCTGCGGCTCGACGATCAACTCTCGGATGAGGAGCGCATGATCGCCGCCAGCGCGCGCGAGTTCGCCCAAGGTGTGCTGCAACCGCGGGTGATCGACGCCTATCGCGAGGAACGGGTGGAGCCGGAGATTTTCCGGGAAATGGGCGAGATGGGCCTGTTGGGCACCACGATCCCCGAGGAATTTGGCGGGTTGGGCGCGAATTACGTGAGCTATGGCCTCGTCGCGCGCGAGATCGAGCGTGTCGATTCGGGGTATCGCTCGATGATGAGCGTGCAGAGCTCGCTGGTGATGTACCCGATCTACGCCTATGGCAGCGAGGAACAGCGCCGCAAATACCTTCCGGGGCTGGCGAGCGGCGAGCTGATCGGCTGTTTCGGGTTGACCGAGCCGGACGCGGGCAGCGATCCGGCGGCGATGAAGACCCGCGCCGAGAAGACCGATGGCGGCTATCGCCTGACCGGCACCAAGATGTGGATTTCCAACAGCCCGATCGCCGATGTGTTTGTCGTCTGGGCGAAATCCGACGCCCATGACGGGCGCATCCGCGGCTTTGTGCTGGACAAGGGGATGGCGGGCCTCAGCGCGCCCAAGGTGGGTGGCAAGCTGAGCTTGCGCGCCTCGGTGACGGGCGAGATCGTGATGGACGGGGTCGAGGTCGGCGAAGAGGCGCTGTTGCCCAACGTGCAGGGGCTCAAGGGGCCGTTCGGCTGTCTCAACCGGGCGCGCTATGGCATCGCGTGGGGGGTAATGGGCGCGGCCGAGTTCTGCTGGCATGCCGCGCGCCAATACGGGCTTGACCGGCGGCAATTCAACCGGCCGCTGGCGCAGACGCAGCTTTTCCAGCTCAAGCTTGCCAACATGCAGACCGAGATCGCGCTGGGAACCGAAGCGGCGCTGCGGGTCGGGCGGCTGATGGACGAGGCGAAGGCCGCACCAGAGATGATCAGCCTCATCAAGCGCAACAATTGCGGCAAGGCGCTGGAGATCGCGCGGCACGCTCGCGACATGCATGGCGGCAACGGCATTTCCGAGGAATTCCAGGTCATTCGCCACATGGTCAACCTCGAGACGGTCAACACCTACGAGGGCACGCATGATGTGCACGCGCTCATTCTCGGGCGGGCGCAGACCGGGCTCCAGGCGTTTTTCTGAACATGAATGACAGGGCGTAATCCTCTGGAAAGAAAAGACAAGACAGAGCCAGAGTCCCTCTGGAGCGCAAGCGCCGAAGAGCGCTTCGCCGCCCCCGATCTTCAGGGCGAGCGCAGCGCCGATCTCGCCATCATCGGCGGGGGCTATACCGGGCTGTCGGCGGCGCTGGCGGCGGCAGAGCAGGGGGCTGAGGTGGTGCTGCTGGAGGCCGAGCGCGTGGGCCACGGCGGCTCGGGGCGCAACGTGGGCCTCGTCAATGCCGGGCTGTGGCTGCCGCCCGACGCGGTGGCGGCGCGGCTGGGCGAGGGGCCGGGCGAGGCGCTCAACGCCACGCTGGCGGCGGCCCCGACCCGCGTCTTTGACCTGATCGCGCAGCACGCCATCGCCTGCGAGCCGCAGAGGGCGGGCACGCTCCACCTGGCGCATGCGCCGGGCGGCCTGAAGGATCTGCGCCGCCGCGCGGAACAGGCGCAGGCGCGGGGGGCGCCGGTGACGCTCCTTGACGGGGACGAGACCGCGCGGCGCACGGGATCGGAGCGGTTTCACGGCGCGCTGCACGATCCGCGCGCGGGCACGATTCAGCCGCTGTCCTATGCGCGCGGCCTGGCCCGCGCCGCCGCTGGCGCGGGCGCGCGCATCTTCGAGCGGAGCGCGGTGGTCGCCGCCGAGCATCACGGTGGGCAATGGACGCTGCGCACCGATGGCGGCAAGCTGCGGGCGCGCCGTTTGCTGATGGCAACCAACGCCTATCACCGGCCCGCCGAGGGCACGCGCCTGCCGGACCTGCCGGTGGTGCAGTTCTTTCAGATCGCCACCGCGCCGCTGGGCGACAACGTGGCCGGAGATATCCTGCCGGGCGGCGAGGGGTGCTGGGATACCGGCACGGTGATGACCTCGCTCAGGCGCGATGCGGCGGGGCGGGTGATCCTGGGCGGGATGGGCGCGGGCGGGCAGACCCACGAGGGCTGGGCCCGGCGCAAGCTGGCGCATCTGCTGCCCCGGCTGGCCGATGTGCCGCTCGAGCATGTCTGGTCCGGGCGCATCGCGATGACCGGCGACCACCTGCCGCGCATCCTGCGGCTGGGGCAGGGGGCGCTGGCGGTGTTCGGCTATTCGGGGCGCGGCATCGCGCCGGGCACCGTGTTCGGAGAGGCCGCCGCCAAGGCGCTGCTGGCGGGTGACGAGGCGGGGCTGCCGGTGCCGTGCGTGGACAGCCATGCCGAGGCGCTGGCGGCGCTACGCACGCTCGGCTTCGAGATGGCGGCGCGGATGGTGCATCTGGTTTCCGCGCGGCTCTGACATTTTCGCACAAGGCGTGTGACATCCGGAACGTTTTCCGCACTGGTGCAGGGTCTATATCCGCCATCAGTAATCAGGAGCGGCGGAATGACCCAAATAGACAGGCCCGGGCGCAGTGCCCGGTTTACCCAAGGCAATCTCTTTCGCCACGTCACGGTGATGTCGCTCACGTCGAGCCTCGGCATCGCCGCGATCTTTGCCGTGGACCTGATGGACGTGATGTTCATCGCGATGCTGGGCCAGAGCGAACTGGCGGCGGCGGCGGGCTATGCCGGGGTGGTGATGTTCTTTGCCAGCGCGCTGAATATCGGCCTGTCTATCGCCACGGGCGCGCTGGTGGCGCGGGGCTTGGGCAAGGACGACCCGCACCTCGCCGCCGAGCACGCGGCAAGCACCGCCGTCATCGCGCTGGGATTTGGTGCGTTGGTGCCGCTGCTGACACTGCCGCTGCTCGAGCCGATCCTCGGCTTCCTCGGTGCGGGCGGTCGCGAGGCGGAGCTGGCGGCGGGCTATCTGTGGATCATCCTGCCGAGCACGGCGCTGTCGGGGTTGGCGATGGTGGCGGTCGCGGCTCTGCGCGCGCATGGCGACGCGCAGGGTGCGATGGTGCCGTCGCTGCTTGGTGCCGCGGTCAACGGCGTGGCGGACCCGATCCTCATCTTCGCGGTGGGACTGGGGCTTGACGGGGCGGCGATAGCCACGGTGCTGGCGCGGCTCGCGACTGCCGTGCTGGCGCTCGCGGTGGCGCAAAGCCGCCACCAAGCATTCTGCTGGCCGCGCCCGGAATGCCTGCGCCGGGATCTGCGCGACGCGCTGGGCATCGCGTTCCCGGCGATGATGACGACCGTCGCGACGCCCGTGGGCACCGCCATCGTTACCCGCGAGATGGCGAAATACGGCTCGGACGCGGTGGCGGGGATGGCGGTCATCAACCGGATGATGCCGTTCGTATCGTCGGTGATTTTCGGGCTGTCGGGGGCGCTGGGCCCGATATTCGCGCAGAATTTCGGGGCAGGGCGCATGGACCGGGTGCTGGGCACGTTCCGCGAAGGGCTGCGGTTCCTGGCGCTCTACATGCTGGTGGCCTGTGTCTTGCTGGTATCACTGCGCGCACCGGTGGCCGACCTTTTCGGGGCGACGGGGCAGATGCGCGAGCTGCTCTACCTGTTCATGGGACCGCTGGCACCGGCGATGACCCTCAACGGCATCCTGTTCGTGTCGAACGCGGCATTCAACAACCTCGGCCATCCGGGCTATTCAACGGCGCTCAACTGGGGGCGGCACACGGCCGGTACCTGGCCGTTTGCGGTGGGCTTCGGCGCGATCTTCGGGGCGGAAGGCGTGCTCATCGGGCAGGCGCTGGGCGGCGCGGTCTTTGCCGCCGGCGGCGCGTGGCTGGCACTACGGGTGATCGAGGCGCCGTGCCGCGACCCGCTCGGCGCGCATTACACATGTCCCGATCAGAGGATGCAGGTGATCGCGGGGCGCAGCTATCGCTGACGGGGGAGATGCCTGTGGGTACCTGAGGTCATATCCGTAACGCGCATAATCAGTATTATGTTAAATAGTATCACACCAGAATGGCCGACACAATCCACCGACAGCTTAGCCCGTTCCGATTTCAATTGGAAATCATGTATTTGAACGACGAAGTTCAGATGCACGCGAGCCCTCGACAGATCGCGCGCCCCGGGGTTATCTAGATGCATTGAGGAGATTTCCGCATGGCTTCCATCCTGATCCTGAACGGCCCCAATCTCAACCTGCTGGGCAAGCGGCAGCCCGAGGTCTATGGCCACGAGACGCTTGGCGATATCGAGGCGATGTGCCGCGCGCATGCCGAGGCGCTGGGGCTCGCGCTCGATTTCGCGCAGAGCAACCACGAGGGTGCCCTCATTGATGCCATCCACGCGGCGCGCGGACAGCATGACGGGATCATCCTCAACGCCGGCGCCTATACACATACCTCTATCGCGCTGATGGACGCGATCAGTTCGGCGGAGGTGCCGACCATCGAGCTGCACCTATCAAACGTCCATGCGCGCGAGTCGTTTCGCCACCGCTCTTACATCGCACGGGTGGCGCTCGGCGTGATTTGCGGGTTTGGCGCGCAGGGCTATGTTCTGGCCATCGACGCGCTGCGCGCGCACCTGGAGCGTCGTGGATGATCGAGTCGGCAGTCCTGAACCGGCTGCTGGACGCGACCACGATGGAAGAGCTGTGGAACATCCACACCCGGGCGATGGGCGAATACGGCTTTGACCGGCTGCTCTATGGCTGCACGCAACACCGCACCGCGCATTCGCTGGGCAGCCCCGACGATTTCATCGTGCTGACGAACCACGATTCCGATTATGCCGAGACGTTTGTCAACGAGGGGCTGTATTTCCACGCGCCGATGGTGCGCTGGTCGCTGGAGAATGACGGCGCGTGCTCGTGGTCGGTGCTCGATACACGCGCGGCGGCGGATGATTTCACCCCCGAGGAACGCGCGGTGATCGCCTTCAACCGGCGGCACGGGGTGACGGCGGGCTACTCGATCAGCTTTCGCTCGTTGCGTCCGCGAATGAAGGCGGCGATCGCGCTGACCGCGCGACCGGGGATGACGCAGGCCGAGGTGGATGCGTGTTGGCGACGCGATGGCGAGGCGATTCTCGCGCTCAACAACGTGGTGCATCGCTGCGTCATGTCCCTGCCCTACGAATCGCCGCGCCGCCCGCTCACCGACCGGCAGCGCGAGGTGCTGGAGTGGGTCGGCGACGGCAAGACAGTGCAGGATATAGCGGTGCTGATGGGGCTGACACCCGCCACGGTGGAAAAACACTTGAGGCTGGCGCGTCGCGCATTGTCGGTAGAGACGACGGCGCAGGCGATCCTCAAGGCGGCTTTCCAGAACCAGATATTCATCCTTGACCGAGGGTGACGCGGACGACCTTGGCGCATCAATCCCCACTGCCCGGTAAGGAATCCCTTACTTTCCTTGCGCAGCGTAAAGTTGCACAAGAGATGTGTTCCGTGAGTGATGGCCTTTTTTGGCTTGGAACATCGGAAGGCGGCGCTAGCCCCAAGCGTTTCTGGGGGACCGTTTTCTTCCGGCATTGCCGGATTTCGGCTGTCGACACCCATTTCGGTGTCGGCAGTCGAATTCGGTTTGACCCTCGTTCATCCCCAATTGCGATCGGTCATAGCGGTGCGTCTTCGGGCGCACCGCCGCCTTTCTGATCGCGTGTCCCGAAACGAAAAGGCCCCCGGAAACCGGGGGCCTCTCGATGCGTCCTGATCGGGGCAGGATCAGCCCTGTGCGGCCTTGGCCACCTCGGCGGCGAAATCTTCCTGCTTCTTCTCGATCCCCTCGCCCACCTCGAGGCGGACGAAATCGGTGATCGCGGTGCCGGCCTCCTTGGCGGCGGCCTCGACCGTAAGATCGGGGTTCATCACGAAGGCCTGGCCCATGAGCGTGGCCTCGGCGATGAATTTCTTCATCCGGCCCACGATCATCTTTTCGATCACGGCCTCGGGCTTGCCCGATTCGCGGGCGATGTCGATCTGGACTGCGCGCTCCTTTTCGACAATGGCCGGGTCGAGCGCGGCCTCGTCGAGGGCTGCGGGGTTGGACGCGGCGATGTGCATCGCCACCTGCCGGGCAAAGCCCTCGTCGCCGTCGAAGGCCACGAGAACGCCGATCTTGCCCATGCCGTCGCGCGCGGCGTTGTGGACGTAGGAGACCACGCCCTTGCCTTCGACGCGGGCCATGCGGCGCAGCGACATGTTTTCGCCGATGGTGGCGATCTTGTCGGTCAGCGTGTCGGCCACGGTCTTGCCGCCGATCTCGGCGGCGGCGAGCGCGTCCACGTCGGCCACGTCAAGCGCGGCCCCGGCGATGGCGCCCACCATGTCCTGGAACTCGGCGTTCTTGGCGACGAAGTCGGTTTCGGCATTGACCTCGACCGCGACACCGCGGCCGCCGTCAACGCTCAGCGCCACGAGGCCCTCGGCGGCGGTGCGACCGGATTTCTTGGCGGCCTTGGACAGGCCCTTGGTGCGCAGCCAGTCGGTTGCGGCCTCCATGTCGCCGCCCGTCTCGGTCAGCGCCTTCTTTGCGTCCATCATACCTGCGCCCGTGCTGTCGCGCAGTTCCTTCACCATTGCAGCAGTGATCGCCATCTCTCGGCTCTCCTCAAAATATCAGCGGGTGTTCCCGGGGCGCGAGGGATAGCCCTGCCCCGGTGACGGTTTCGTGACGGCTCAGGCGTCGGTGCTCTCGGTCGCCTCGGCGATGACCTCTTCGACCGGCGCCTCTTCGAGCGCACCCACGTCGACGCCCGCAGCCCCAAGCTGTGCCGACATCCCGTCGAGCGCGGCGCGGCTGACCAGATCGCAATAGAGCGCGATGGCGCGCGCGGCGTCGTCATTGCCGGGGATGATGTAGTCGATCCCGTCGGGCGAGCAGTTGGTATCGACGACGGCCACGACCGGGATACCGAGCTTGTTGGCCTCGGCCACGGCGAGCGCCTCTTTCTTGACGTCGATCACAAACAGGAGGTCGGGCACGCCGCCCATCTCGCGGATGCCGCCGAGGCTCGACTGAAGCTTGGTCTGGTCGCGCTCGATGCCAAGACGCTCCTTCTTGGTGAGGCCCTCGCCACCGGCCTCGAGAATCTCGTCGATCTCGCGCAGGCGCTGGATGGATTTTGACACGGTCTGCCAGTTGGTCAGCGTGCCGCCGAGCCAGCGGTGGTTCATGTAGTACTGCGCGCATTTTTCGGCCGCGTCGGCGATCGGCTGGCTGGCCTGCCGCTTGGTGCCGACGAACAGCACGCGGCCGTTCTTGGCCACGGTCTCGCGGATGACGTTGAGCGCCGCGTCGAGCATCGGCACGGTCTGCGTCAGGTCGATGATGTGGATGCCGTTGCGCGCGCCGTAGATGAACTCGCCCATGCGGGGGTTCCAGCGCTGCGTCTGGTGGCCAAAGTGAACGCCGGCTTCGAGAAGCTGACGCAGATTGAACTCGGGAAGAGCCATTATCGTATCCTTTTCCGGTTTGCGCCTCGGCACGGGGAGAGAAGCGGATGCTTCAACCGGTGGACCGTCGGGGATGTCTCCCCCTGGCGGCCCGCCCATGCCTGCGGGATTATCAGTGGCGCGCGTATAGCCCCGGTGACGGACGGGCGCAACCCCTCGCGGCCGCCCCCGGCGTGGGGCGGCGCTCCGGCCCCGTGATTTTGCCCCATTGTGGCCCACGGCCAACATGCCTAGATACGTGCGTGGTCGCCGCATGGATCCGAGATGAACACGCCTTTCGACGAATTGCCACCCGAGCCGAAGAAACCGAGGCGCCTTGTGGGGTTGCGGGCGAGTTTTCTGACCGGGATCGTGGTGATCGCGCCGGTTGGGCTGACGCTGTGGCTCATCTGGACGGTGGCGGGATGGGTCGATGGCATGGTGCTGCCGCTTATCCCCGCAGGCTATCAGCCCGAGCAGTATATCGGCATCAACCTGCGCGGCATCGGCGTGATCATCTTCCTGATCTTTACCATCGTCGTGGGGTGGATCGCCAAGGGGCTGATTGGGCGCTCGATGATCGGCTTTGCCGAATCGCTGGTGAATCGGATGCCGGTGGTGCGCTCGATCTACTCGGGGGTGAAACAGATCGCCGAGACGGTGTTCGCGCAATCCGATCGCAGCTTTGAGAAGGCGTGCCTGGTGCAGTATCCGCGCAAGGATATCTGGGCCATCGGCTTCATCTCGACCGAGGCACGCGGCGAGGTGAACGCCAAGGCCGAAACCGGAAGCAACCTTCTGAGCGTGTTCGTGCCGACGACGCCCAACCCGACCTCGGGGTTCTTGCTGTTCTTTCCGCGCGAGGACGTGATCGAGCTGGATATGAGCATCGAGGACGCGGCCAAGCTGGTGATTTCGGCGGGGCTGGTCTATCCGCCCGAGCGCAAGCCCGAACCCGCGGGCAAGCCCCGCAAGCGCGCCTGACCACCCTGCCCTTTAGCGTTCCGGTCAGGCCAGCCGCGCCTGCCGGGCCTCGCGCAGCCGCGCGAAATCGTCGCCCGCGTGATAGCTCGACCGGGTGAGCGGCGTGGCCGACACCATCAGGAATCCCTTGCCATAGGCGGCCTTTTCATAGGCGGCGAATTCGTCGGGCGGCACGAAACGGGCGACCGCGTGGTGCTTGGGCGTGGGTTGCAGGTATTGGCCGATGGTCAGGAAATCGACATCCGCCGCGCGCATGTCGTCCATCACCTGGTGCACCGACTGGCGATCCTCGCCGAGGCCCACCATGATGCCCGACTTGGTGAACATCGACGGGTCGAGCTCCTTGACCCGCTGCAACAGCCGCAGGGAGTGAAAGTAGCGCGCGCCGGGGCGCACTGCCGGATATAGGCCGGGAACCGTCTCGAGGTTGTGATTGAACACGTCCGGCTTCGCCGCGACCACGGTTTCCAGAACGCTCACGTCGCAATGCAGGAAATCGGGTGTCAGGATCTCGATCGTGGTGCCGGGCGCGCGGTGGCGGATGGCGCGAATGGTCTGGGCGAAATGCTCGGCCCCGCCATCGTCGAGATCGTCGCGGTCCACGGAGGTGACGACGACGTGGTTGAGGCCGAGCTTCTGCACGGCATCGGCGACGCGCCCCGGCTCGAACGCATCGAGCGATTGCGGCTTGCCGGTGGCCACGTTGCAGAAGGTGCAGCCACGGGTGCAGATTTCGCCCATGATCATCATGGTGGCGTGCCCCTGCCCCCAGCATTCGCCGGCATTGGGGCAGCCCGCCTCTTCGCAGACGGTCACCAGCTTGTGCTCGCGCATGATTCGCTGGGTTTCGAAATAGCCCTTGGAACTCGGGGCCTTGACCCGGATCCAGTCGGGCTTGCGCGGTTGGGCACTGTCGGGGCGGCGCGCCTTCTCGGGGTGGCGCTGCCCGGGTATCTTGAGATCGCGCACGATATAATCCCCGCGAATGATTTGGTAACTTGGGGGGAGTATAGGTGAGAGGGATGGCGAGTTCCAGTGGCGCATCGCCGCGTGCCGGTATGCGCCGGGGTCAACGGTGCCATCGCGTGGTAACGAGTGGTCTGGTGTTTAGCGGCCCGTGCCCCAATCGGCGCGGGCCGTCGCCAGCAGGCTTTCGCCCGCCGCGCGCAATACCTGCGCAAGGTCGTCGAACCATTGTGCATTTTCCGCGCCCCGGCGTCGCACCAGCGCCACACGCCGCGCGGGCTCTGGCGAATCGAACCGGCGCAGCACTAGCCCCGGCGCAGCGCGCGCCTCGGTGGGGGCGGCGATCTCGGGCATGAGCGTCAGGCCGAACCCCGCCGCCACCAGCCGCGACAGCGTGCCCAGCGACGAGGCGCCGGTGTCGATCTGGGCGTGCCCCCTGCCCCGCCCGCAGACCTCGAGCGCCTGGTCGGTCAGGCAATGCCCGTCCTCCAGCAGCAACAGCGGGTTGGTGCCCAGCGCCGTTGGGTCGGGCACCGTCTCTCCGAGCGCGGCCAGCCGCGCAGCGCTGCCCGCCAGCAGGAAGCGATCCTCGAACAGGCCGGTGGATTCGAGATCGTTGCCGGGCAGCGGCAAGGCCATCAGCGCCGCGTCGATTCGCCCTGTGCGCAGGTCGGCGGCGAGATCCTCGGTGCGGGCCTCGCGCACCCGGACGTCGAGCGCGATGTCGCGCGTGCGCAGCGACGCCAGCACGCCGGGGAGGATATAGGGCGCGATAGTCGGGATGACGCCCAGCGCCAGCTCGCCCGACAGCCCGTCATGCCAGCGCGCGGCCTCCGAGAGCGCCTGCATCTCCTCCAGCACGCGCCCGGCGTGGTGCAAGACGCGCCGTCCAAACGGGGTGAGCGACACGTCACGGGCGCGCCGCTCGGCGACCCGCGCGCCGAGTGCGGCCTCCAACTCGCGGATCTGCACCGAGAGCGCGGGCTGCGAGACGTTCATCTCGGACGCCGCGCGCCCGAAATTGCGATGCTCGGCGAGGGCGCGGAAATAGCGAATCTGGCGCAGCGTTATACTCATGCGTGTATAATCGGGCCTTCCCGGCGCGGGTGCAAGGGCGATCAGCCGATGAGGCTCGCGTCCCTGCCCAGCCGCTCATAATGGCGCTTGAGCCGGTGCAGCGCGATGCGCAGCACGATCTTGGCCGACCGCGCCGACCAGCCCATCTTCTTCTCGGCGGCCTCCAGCCCCTCGAGATAGCAGCAGCAACGCAGCGCCACGTCGCCCAGCCCGGGGCCGAGCTCGCGCAGCGCGCCGATGAGGCGCGCGCGCGCCGCCTCGGCACCGAAGCCTGGCGCGTCGGGAGGCGCGGGCGGCTCGCCCGCATGGCGGAGGAAGTGATCCCAGTTCTGCGCGGTGTGCGGGGCCATCTGGGCCAGTTCGAAATCCTCGCGCAGGCGTTCTCCTGCGTTGACCAGATCGGGGTCGAGAAACCGCTTGCCGTCCTTGTCGCGCCGTCGCGCCAGCGCCGCGAGCGGTGTGTCGCCAGGGGCAAAGCGCATCTGCCGCGCGCCCGTAGCGGGATCGCCGCCCGCATCCGCCCCGTCGAGCAGCGTCGCCTCGCGCAGGCCAGAGGCGGCGTTTTCCTCCTCGGCAAGCAGTTCCCCGAGCGTGGCGCGGCCCCTTGCAGTGACGTGGTAGCGCGAGATGCGACCGGGATTGTCGCAGGCGATCCAGTCCTTGAGCGCCAGCGCCTCGGCCACCTCGCGATCGACCACGGCGGTGCGGGTGGGCTGGCCTGTGCCGGTGTCGCGCACCACCACGGCTTTGTCCATCTCCGAGGCCACGGCGAGCCGCGCGCCGGTTTCGCAAAGCCGGCGCAGCACGCGCCGTGCCTCGCGCCTGAGCCGCGCCTCGCTGAGGGTCGTGCTGTCGTCTTCGGTCGGGCTGTGGTGGGTGGCGGGCATGCGGGCCTCCAAGGTTGGGGAACCGGCTTTCCTTGCATGACCGACGATGCAGCCTAGCCGCCGCAACGCATCGTCCACCAGCAGGTCGTCGCGCCGCGTCTCGAACGCCCGGATCTGGCGCAGCACGGTCGAGGCATGCCGCCCCGACCGCCGCGCCAGCGCACGGATGGACGCGCCGCTCTCGATATGCGCAAGGTAGTGGACCGCGGCCTCGGGCACCCAGGAGGGCACCCTTGGCAAGGTGGGTTTTGTCATAAGCTGCTCTTGCATCGCGGTTCCCCGATTTACGGCCTGAGGACGGTCCCGGGCACCGGGACAATTTGTCCACAGGCTTATCCACATGGTCAGATCAACTTAAACGTGCAAAGATTACCGGTTCGTTAACTGTTTCAAGAAATTAAACTTTCGTTGACAAACCATGAACAATGACTGTGCCCGCCGCACGCTGCATCCGGCCTGCGCGCAACACCCCGTCCAACCGTGCCACGGTGACCGGACACGTTCGCGAAAAGGGAGTTCGGGCCATGCAGGAAATTAATCGGAAGCTAGGCGCGCTGCGCCGCCCGCCGCTCTTGGTGCGCGCCGCGCGGCTGGGCGTGCCGGGCTACGTGCGGGGCACGGCGCTGCCGCGGCTGATCGGGCCGGGGCCGCTGCCAACGGCGCGCGAGGCGCTCGCCCGGCTGATCGAGATCGAGCGCGCGCAGGATGCGGCGCGCCGGGGCGGCGCGGTGACGTACCGCGCCGCGCATCACGTGGCGGTGCTCATCGCGGTGATGGGCGAGGCGCGGCTGCTGGACCGCGAAGCTCAGGAAAACGCGTCGGGCATCGATTCTTTGCGCCTGGCCACGTAATCGGAGAGCGCCTCGTTGATGGCCGGGTCGAGCGCGGGCTGCTGGTAGTCGGTGAGCAGCTTCTTGACCCGCGCGTTGGCGAGCGCCATCGTGTCGCGCCCGCCCTCGTCGATCCACGTCTCGTAAGGCTTGTAATCGAGCAGGTCAGACCGCCAGAACGCCGTCTTGAAATTGGCCTGGGTATGCGCGCAACCGAGATAGTGACCGCCCGGCCCCACCTCGCGGATCGCGTCCATCGCCTGGCCGTTCTCGTCCATGTAGACGCCTTTGGCGAGATGGTGCAGCACGCCGAGCTGATCGGCATCCATCACGAATTTCTCGAACGAGGCAACCAGCCCGCCCTCCATCCAGCCACAGGAATGCAGCATGAAGTTGACACCCGACAGCAGCCCCATGTTGAGGCTGTTGGCGGTCTCGTAGGCGGCCTGCGCATCGGGCAGCTTGGAGCCGGTGAACGAGCCCGCCGAGCGGTATGGCAGCCGCAGCCGCCGCGCGAGCTGGCCCATGCCATAGGTTATGTGGGCGGCCTCGGGCGTCCCGAACGTGGGCGCGCCGCTGTTCATGTCGATGGAGGTGACAAAGGCCCCCGCGATCACCGGCGCGCCGGGGCGGATGAGCTGGGAATAGGCGATGCCGGCAAGCACCTCGGCCAGCACCTGCGTCAGCGTGCCGGCGACCGTGGTCGGCGCCATCGCGCCACCGACGATGAACGGCGAGATGATGCAGGCCTGGTTGTTGCGGGCGTAGACTTCGAGTGAGCCCATCATCACGTCGTCGAAGGTCATCGGCGAGTTGACGTTGATGAGGTTGGTCATCACCGTATTGTCGCGCACGAAATCCTCGCCGAAGAGCAACCCGGCCATATCGACGCTGTCCTGCGCGCGGCTGGGCTCGGTGACCGAGCCCATGAACGGCTTGTCCGACAGGGTCATGTGCGCGTGGAGCATGTCCAGATGGCGCTTGTTCACGGGGACGTCGGTGGGCTCGCACACCGTGCCGCCGGAATGGTGCAGCCATTTGGACATGTAGCCCAGCCGCACGAAGTTGCGGAAATCCTCGAGCGTGGCATAGCGGCGGCCATGCTCCATGTCATGCACGAAGGGCGGGCCGTAGATCGGCGCGAGCACGAGGTTGCGCCCGCCGATCTCGACCGAGCGGGCGGGATTGCGCGCGTGCTGGGTGAAATGCGAGGGCGCGGTGGCGATCAGTTGACGCGCCAGCCCGCGGGGCAGGCGCACCCGCTCGCCCTGAACGTCCGCGCCCGCCTGCCGCCAGCGTTCGAGCGCGGCGGGGTTCTGCACGAAATTGACGCCGATCTCCTCGAGCACGGTCTCGGCGTTGTGCTCGATGATCTCGAGCGCCTCTTCGGAGAGGATCTCGAAATTGGGAATGTTGCGCTCGATATACCGCGCCGTCTCGACGCTCACGGCGGTGCGCTCCGCGCGGCGCGCGGCCCCGCCACCGCCCCGTGCCCGCCTGCTGCGCGCTGATGCTTCTGCCATGAGTGCCCCCTTTGTGTTCGAGCCTGTCCACGCCAACCGTCCAGCCCGCGTTCCAGCGGGTATTTGTGCGTTTTTAACTTGTTGCCTGACGTGTCCGGAGGCGTATAGCGGCGCGTTGGGGGGAAAAGCGACATCGTTGCCGGGCTGAGCCACCGCCGGCACGATGACATCCTCTTGCGCAGACATGGCGCGCGTTCTACTAGGCTGGCCATGAGCCAGCCCATGCACGACCGCCTTCTCATCATCGACTTCGGCAGCCAGGTGACGCAGCTTATCGCGCGCCGCCTGCGCGAATTGAACGTCTATAGCGAAATCCACCCCTACCAGAACGTGACCGAGGCGCTGCTCGCAGAGATCGCGCCGCGCGCGGTGATTTTTTCCGGCGGACCCGATAGCGTCACGCGCACAGGCAGCCCGCGCCCGCCGCAGGCCGTCTATGACCTGGGCGTGCCGATTCTTGGTATCTGCTATGGCCAGCAGGTGATGATGCAGGACCTCGGCGGGCGCGTCGAGGCGGGCGAGCACGCAACCGCCGAGTTCGGGCGCGCCTGGGTCACGCCATCGGGGCTGCAAAGCGAGTTTCTCGACGGTTGGTTCGCGGACGGCACGCGCGAACAGGTCTGGATGAGCCACGGCGACCATGTCTCTGAAATCGCACCCGGTTTCGAGGTTCTGGGCACCTCTCCCGGCGCGCCGTTTGCCATCACCGCCGACCGCGAGCGCCGCTATTACGCGGTGCAATTCCACCCCGAGGTGCACCACACGCCCAATGGTCGGCGGCTCTACGAGAATTTCGTGCGGCTGGCGGGCTTTGCGGGCGACTGGACGATGGGCGCCTACCGCGAGGAGGCGATTGCGAAAATCCGCGAGCAGGTGGGCGACCGCAAGGTGATCTGCGGGCTATCCGGCGGGGTCGACAGCTCGGTCGCGGCGATGCTGCTGCACGAGGCGATCGGCGATCAGCTAACCTGCGTGTTCGTGGATCACGGGCTCTTGCGCCTCAACGAGGCCGAGCAAGTGGTTTCGATGTTTCGCGACCATTACAACATCCCGCTCATCCATGCCGACGAGTCAGAGCTTTTCCTGGGTGAGCTTGACGGCGTAAGCGACCCGGAAACAAAGAGAAAGATCATCGGTCGGTTGTTTATCGACGTGTTCCAGAAATACGCGGGCGAGATCGACGGCGCGGAGTTTCTGGCCCAAGGCACGCTCTACCCCGACGTGATCGAAAGCGTCAGCTTCTCGGGCGGGCCATCGGTCACGATCAAGAGCCACCACAACGTCGGCGGCCTGCCCGAGAAGATGGGGCTGAAACTGGTCGAGCCGCTGCGCGAGTTGTTCAAGGACGAGGTGCGCGCGCTGGGCCGTGAACTGGGCCTGCCAGACCATTTCATCGGTCGTCACCCCTTTCCCGGCCCTGGCCTCGCCATCCGCTGCCCGGGCGAGATCACCCGCGAGAAGCTGGAAATCCTGCGCAAGGCCGATGCCGTCTATATCGACCAGATTCGTAAGCATGGTCTCTATGACGAGATATGGCAGGCGTTCGTCGCCATCCTGCCGGTGCGCACCGTCGGCGTGATGGGCGACGGGCGGACCTATGATTTCGCCTGCGCGCTGCGCGCGGTGACGAGCGTGGACGGCATGACGGCGGATTACTACCCGTTCTCACACGACTTCCTCGGCGAGACCGCGACGCGCATCATCAACGAGGTCAAGGGCATCAACCGCGTCACCTATGACGTGACCTCGAAGCCGCCGGGGACCATCGAATGGGAGTGACGGCCCATTAACCCGGGCGCGCGACAGGAATTCTCAAACGACGTCCGACCTTGTATGTTGTTTATCCTGAAGCCACGGGGGTGCGAACATGGAGCTGATCCGTAAAGCGCGGTCGCTATCCCGCACACGAACCACGTCCCGCCGGTTGCGGGCGCGCCGGACATGCTTGCCGCGACAGCAGTACTCGAACGATTTCCACCTCGTGGAGTTTCCGAAATCGGGAATCACGTGGCTGACCGTATTGCTGGCCAATATGTGCCTGCGAAATGGCGGCTCGTCGCATCGGGCGACCTTTTCCTCGGTTCGCTCCTACATCCCCGACCTGGATGCGACACCGGATACGCTCGCCCATGAATTCGCGTCGCCGCAAGTGCGCTTCTACAAGTCGCACAGCAGCTTTGAAGCCGAGATGGCCCATGTCATCTACGTTGTACGCCATCCCCTGAACGTGATGCGAAGCTACCATCGCTACATGACCGGGCTAGACCGGTATTCGGACAGCCTCGAGGCGTTCTGCAATCATCCGGATTTCGGGATCGAGGCGTGGAAACGGCACGTGCATTCGTGGTTCTCCACCCATGTCAATTTCGGCAACCGGTTCCTGCATCTCGTGCGGTACGAGGATCTGCTGTCGGACACCACCGGCGAGCTGCGCGCGCTGGCACGCAATTTCGGCTGGTATTTCGAGGACGACGCGATCACGCGGGCGGTGGACCTGTCTTCGCGCTCGGAAATGCGCGAGCAGGAGGCGCTCGCCCGGCAGCGCAACCCTGGCTATGCTCTGGAATTCGTCTCCGCAGCGGCGTATGAGGCAGCACCGAGGTCCGTCGAACGACGCATCGAACGGAGTTGCCGTGATGAATGCGCCCTTCTGGGCTACGAATCCTGAGTAGTAGTCTCGGGGCACTGAGGGGGCATGCGATGCGGCACGTAATCGCAAGATGGCGGCGGGGAATCGAGGTGGCGCGGCTGGCGCGCGGGCGCGTCGCGCAGCGTGCCGCGGACCCGGACGCCTTGCAGGGCTTCGCGGCCTCGATACGCGACGCCTGCGCGGCGGTGCCTCTGGTGCGGGTCGGCGGCGGGGGTGACGGGGGCTATTTGCTGCCCGATGATTTCGAGGGCATCCGCCACTGTTTCTCGCCCGGCGTCGACGTCACCGCCCGTTTCGAAGAAGAGATCGCGCGCAACCACGGCATCCGATCCTTCATGGCCGATGCAAGCGTCGAGCGCGCGCCGCTCGAAAACCCGCTCTTCGAGTTCGACCGCCGCTTTCTGGGGGCGCAGAGTGATGAGACCTTCATCACCCTGGGCGACTGGGTCGGCGACAAGCTCGGCGAAGAGGCGGATGACGACCTGCTGTTGCAGATGGATATCGAGGGGGCCGAATTCGACGTTCTGATCGAGAGCGATGCCGCCCTGCTGCGCCGGTTCCGCATGATGGTGATCGAGTTCCACGACATGGAGCGCATCTTCGAACGTCACGGCCTGCCGCTCATCCGCGCCATGTTCGCCAAGCTGCACCGGGATTTCGCCATCGTGCACATGCACGCCAACAATTGCTGCGGTATTGCCACGTGCCGCGGCATCGGCGTCCCGCGGGTGTTCGAGATCACCTACCTGCGGCGCGACCGCCTGCCCGCCGGGGCCGCGACCGGCGCGCTGCACCTGCCGCATGCGCTCGACCGGCCCAACGTGGCCGACACGCCCGATATCGCCATGCCCGAGATCTGGTGGCGCGGGTGATCCGCCTGACCGGCACCATGTCCTGCGCGCCCGACGAGGCCGCGACCGTCCGCGACGCGCTGCCCGACCATGTCCGGCTCACGCGGCAAGAGCCGGGCTGTCTGTCCTTTGACATCGCCGAGACCGCGCCGGGCGTGTTCTCGGTCTCCGAGCGGTTTGCCGACCGCGCCGCGTTCGACGCCCATCAGGCCCGCACCCGCGCAAGCGAATGGTGGCAGGTCACGGGCCACATGGCGCGCGATTTCGCACTGGACGGGGAATGACCTTCGTCCCTGCCCCGCCGCATGCCGAGTCCGCTGCCGTGCTGCGGGCGGGGCTGTGGATGCTGGGGGCGGTGGTGTCGTTCTCGTCGATGGCGGTCGCCGGCCGCGCCGTCAGCTTCGAGCTCGATACCTTCGAGATCATGATGTATCGCAGCGTCGTGGGTTTTGTCCTCGTGCTCGGCGTGGCGTGGGTGACGGGGCGGGCGCGCAGCATCACGCTGCGCTCTCCGGGGCTGCACCTCGTGCGCAACATCAGCCATTTCACCGGGCAGAACCTTTGGTTCTACGCTATCGCGATGATCCCGCTGGCGCAGGTTTTCGCGCTGGAATTCACCTCGCCCCTGTGGGTGCTGGTGCTGTCGCCGCTGCTGCTGGGCGAGCGGATGACACGGGTGCGCGCGCTGGCCGCGATCGTCGGCTTCTCCGGCATCCTGATCGTCGCACGCCCGAGCGCCGAGACGATCAACGCGGGCACGCTCGCCGCCGCCGCCGCCGCCATCGGTTTTGCCGGCTCGATCCTTGCCACCAAGCGGCTGACGCGGACCGAGAGCCTGACCTGTATCCTGTTCTGGATGACCGGCACGCAGATCGTGTTCGGCCTCGTTTGCGCAGGCGTTGACGGCGATATCGCGTTGCCCTCGCCCGCCTCCCTGCCGTGGCTGGTCGTGATCGGCTGCGCGGGGCTGATGGCGCATGTGTGTCTGACAACCGCGCTCTCCATCGCACCGGCCACCGTGGTCACGCCGGTGGATTTCCTGCGCCTGCCGCTGATCGCGGTGATCGGCCTCATGGTCTATGGCGAGGCAATAGACGCATGGGTGCTGATCGGCGCCGGTGTGATTTTTGGAGCGAATTACCTCAACCTGTGGGTCGAAACACGAAAACGTTACTGAACGTGAACGGATTCGCGCGAAAACTGTGTCATGCGAGCCACCGCCCAACTCATGTGCATTTGTGACGCGGCGTCAAAGATTGACCGGGGGGGGTGTAACGGTAGTGTGACCGCCAATCATCCAGGAGGAGAGGGACATCATGAAGAAATTCACATTGGCCGCCGCCGCGGCCTGCCTTGCAGCCGGGAGCGCACATGCCGCCAGCATTCAGCGCCATGGGGACCGGTCGCAAATCCTCTTCGAAGAGGGTGAGCGCTACTTCGAGTTTTCCGTGACGAACGTGTCGCCCAGTATCAGCGGCACCGGCACCGGAGCTTTTGCAGGTGCTCAGTCTGGTGATATCACACCGAGCTACCAGACGTACCATTTCGGCTACAAACAGGACATCAACGAAAAGCTCACCTTTGCGATCGTAAGCACAAATCCGGTCGGCGCTGACGTTTCCTATCCGGCCAGGCCCTATCCGTTCGCGACGTCAACGGCGGAAATCAATTCACTCGCCCTGACCGGGTATCTCAAGTACCAGATGAACGACAAGGTCAGCGTCTACGGCGGCCTGCGCTTGCAGTCGCTCGACGGCAACGTGAACCTCGGGGTGGCTCCTCCGGCTGTCTACTCGCTGGACGTGGACAAGGACTACCGGCTTGGTTATGTGCTTGGCGGTGCCTACGAGGTGCCAGAGATCGCGCTGCGCCTGGCCGTTACCTACGAATCCAAAATCGAGCACGAGTTCAAGGACAATAACGGGGCCTCCTTTGACGTGGAGATCCCGCAGGCGGTCACGCTGCATGCGCGCTCCGGTGTCGCCAAGGACACAATCGTCTTCGGCTCTGCACGCTGGCAGGAATGGTCCAAGTTCCAGGTTGGCGCGCCGGATTTTTTGACGAACCCGCTGAACCCGCAAAATCTGCCCATCGCCTCTGGCACCGGGGACTACTGGACCTATGAGCTCGGTGTCGGACACAGGTTTTCCAAGAGCTGGTCCGGGGCACTCATCGTGGGCTATGAGCCCGACAACGGAAAGCTGACGGGCAACCTCGAAGGCCGCGACGGTTTTACCAGCTACGGCGCTGCGATAACCTATACTGCCGAGGCATTCGACGTGACCATGGGCGTGCGGTACTATGATATTGGCTCGGCCACCACGACGACCATCGGCTCGGAATTCTCGAACAACGATGCGCTCGCCACGGGCATCAAGGTCGGCTTCCGCTTCTGATTGCAGCCAAAACTGTATTCCAAAGGCCCGGCAGGTAACTGCCGGGTTTTTTCGTTGCACTTTCAGGCTTTGGGTTTGACCGCCGCTCCCGCTGTGGCTACCACATCACGCGATAACCAAAGGTGGCCCATGATCTACGATACCGCCCAAGCCTGGATGCGTGCCCCCCGCAAGCGAGTGCTGTTTTACGGCATGTCGGGGCTGGGCAAGACCCATGTCTCGCAGATGCTGCGCGACGCGGGCGGCTGGTTTCACTACTCGATAGATTACCGCATCGGCACGCGCTACATGGGTGAGCTGATCGTCGATAACGCCAAGGCGCACGCCATGCAGGTGCCGTTCCTGCGCGATCTGCTGTTGTCGGACTCGATTTATATCGGCTCCAACATCACGTTTCACAACCTCGCCCCCGTCTCCACCTACCTTGGAAAACCCGGCGATCCGGCCAAGGGCGGCATGCCCATTGAGGAATACCGCCGTCGGCAGGAACAGTTCCGGCAGGCGGAGATCAGCGCGCTGATGGATACCGGCTATTTCATCGAGCGCGCCGAGCGGCTCTATGGCTATCCGAATTTCATCTGCGATACCGGCGGGTCGATCTGCGAATGGGTGGACGGCGACGACCCCGGCGATCCGCTGCTGACGGAGCTGTCGCGGCACTGCCTGCTGGTCTATATCGAGGGGTCCGAGGCGCATACCGCCGAACTCGTTCGCCGCTTCGATCGCGCGCCCAAGCCGATGGCCTACCAGCCAGAGTTTCTCGCCCGAATGTGGGAGGAATACCTGAGAGAAAACAAGTGTAAAGCGGACGAAGTTGATCCCGATGCCTTCATCCGCTGGACCTATGCGCGCGCGCTCGCGCACCGCCAGCCGCGTTACGAGCGAATGGCCAAATGGGGCGTGCGCGTGAGTGCCGACGAGGTGGCGCAAGCAACCGACGCCGCCCGTTTCGACGCGCTCATCGCCACCGCCATCGAGCGCCGCGCCGACTGATCCCCGAGGACCACCGACCATGCCGATCAAGATCCCCACCAACCTGCCCGCCCATTCCGTGCTCAAGCGCGAGGGCGTGATGGTGATGGACCCCGGCCACGCCGACCGACAGGATATCCGCCCGCTGCGCATCGGGCTGCTCAACCTGATGCCCAAGAAGATCCAGACCGAGACGCAATTCGCTCGCCTCATCGGGGCCACGCCGTTGCAGATCGAGTTCGACCTCATCCGCATGACCGAGCACCATTCCAAGACCACCGCCGCCGATCACATGGAGAGCTTTTACCGCCCGTTCGCCGAGGTCGCGGCCTCGGGCGACAAGTATGATGGGCTCATCATCACCGGCGCGCCGATCGAGCATCTGGAGTTCGACGCGGTCACCTACTGGGACGAGCTGCGCCGCGTGTTCGACTGGACGCAATCCCATGTGCATTCCACCTTCGGCGTGTGCTGGGGCGGCATGGCGATGATCAACTATTTCCACGGGGTCAAGAAACACATGCTGCCGGCCAAGGCGTTCGGCTGTTTCCGGCACCGCAACATGGTGCCCGCCTCGCCCTATCTGCGCGGCTTTTCCGACGATTGCGTGATCCCCGTCAGCCGCTGGACCGAAATGCGGCGTGACGAGATCGAGGCCGTGCCGGGCCTCAGCATCCTGCTCGACAGCGACGAGGTCGGCCCCTGCATGGTCGAGGACACGGGCCACCGCGCGCTCTATATCTTCAACCACTTCGAATATGACAGCGACACGCTCAAGCAGGAATACGACCGCGACGTCGAGAGCGGCACGCCGATCAACGTGCCGTGCAACTACTATCCCGACGATGACCCGACCCGCGCGCCCTCGAATCGCTGGCGCAGCCACGCGCACCTGCTCTACGGCAACTGGATATCCGAAATCTACGAAACCACCCCCTACGACATCACCAGGATCGGTGTGGAGTCGACCGATTTGCGGGCCTGAGGGATGAAGCTCGCCCTCCTGCTTCTGATCGGCCTTGCGGCACTGGCCGCGCTGACCCTGTGGAAGGCGCGCGTCCACGAGACCCGCGCCGAGGCGGCCTGGCCACCGCGCGGGCAGTTCGTCACCGTGGACGGCCACCGCGTTCACGCGGTGGTGATGGGGCCCGAGGTAGGAGAGGCACCCGACCTGGTGCTCCTCCACGGTGCGTCGGGCAACACCCGCGACATGACGTTTCACCTCGCGTCGGCGCTTGCGGGGCCCTACCGCGTGATCGTGTTCGACCGGCCCGGCCTCGGCTATAGCGACCAGATCGGGCGCGACGGGGCCACGATCACGGAACAGGCGGCGCTGTTGCAGCGGGCGGCGGCCAAATTGGCGGCGACGCACCCCATCGTCCTGGGCCACAGCTATGGCGGTGCGGTGGCGCTTGCCTGGGCGGTGACGCGGCCCGGCACGCTGTCGGCGCTGGTGTCGGTGGCCGGGGCCGCCAAGCCGTGGGACAGCCCCCTGCCCCCGCTCTACCGGGTGCTGTCGCATCCCGTGCTGGGGCCGGTTGCCGCGCCGATCATCACCGCCTTCGTGCCCGACAGCTACGTGGAAAACGCGGTATCGGAGATTTTCGCGCCGCAGGCGCCGCCCGAGGGCTATCTCGGCCATGTCGGCGCGGCGCTGACCCTGCGGCGCGAAACCTTGCGCGAGAACGCACTGCAACGCGCGGGCCTGCTGGCCGAGATCGAGGCGCTGCACATTCGTTATGATGAAATCGGGATGCCGTTGGAGATCGTCCACGGCACCGCCGACACCACGGTGGGCCTGTCGATCCATGCCCGCCCGTTGACCGACCAGGTGCCGGGCGCACACCTGACCGTGCTCGACGGGGTCGGCCACATGCCCCACCATGCCGCCCCCGACGCGGTGATCGCCGCCATCCACCGCGCGGCCGACCGCGCCGGATTGCGCCCGCGCGAGTGAGCGGCCATAGTGGAGGCCCCGAGCGACGAGGCCCCGGCATGGACCTGCCCTATGACGGCGCGATCAGCGCCTTTTTCAACGAGGACGCCCCGCGCGAGGTGCGCGATGCGATCACCCGCGCCGACAAGGACGACGTGCTCGACCCCGGCTTCCCCTATTCCGAGTGCATGGCGCGCAAGACCTACGAGCGCGATCTCGACCGGCTCCAGATCGAGCTGGTCAAGCTCCAGCACTGGGCGCGAAGCACCGGCGCGCGGGTGGCGATCGTGTTCGAAGGGCGCGACGCCGCCGGCAAGGGTGGCACGATCAAGCGCTTCCGCGCGCATCTCAACCCGCGCGGCGCGCGGGTCGTGGCCCTGCCCAAGCCCTCGGACAAGGAGGCGACGCAATGGTATTTCCAGCGCTATATCGACCACCTGCCCGCCGGCGGCGAAATCGTGTTCTATGACCGGAGCTGGTATAATCGCGGCGTGATCGAGCATGTCTTCGGCTTCTGCACCGACGAGCAGCGCGAGTATTTCTTTGCGCAGGTGCCCGATTTCGAGCGGATGCTGGTGCACGAGGGGATTTACCTTTTCAAGTTCTGGCTCAATGTCGGCCGCGCCGAGCAATTGCGCCGCTTCCTCGCCCGCGAGAGCAACCCGCTCAAGCAATGGAAGCTGAGCCGGATCGACGTGGAGGGGCTGGCGAAATGGCCCGACTACACCACCGCCATCGCCGAGACGCTGGAACGCTCCCACACCGATCACGCGCCGTGGACGGTGGTGCGCTCGGACGACAAGCGGCGCGCGCGCGTGGCGGCGATCCGCCACGTCCTGTCGCAAATCGACTATGCGCGCAAGGATCCGTCGGCGGTGGGCGTGAACGATCCCGCGATCATCGGCGGCCCCGACATCTGGAATGGCTAAGCAGGGCTATCACCATGGTAACCTGCGCGAAGCCCTCGTCGAGGCGACGCTCGCGCTTATCGTGGCAAAGGGGCCGCAGGGCTTTACCCTGTCCGAGGCGGCGCGGCACGCGGGCGTGACACCCGCCGCCATCTACCGCCATTTCGCGGGGCGCGACGATCTCGTGGCCGAAACGGCGCGGCAAGGGTACGCGCTGTTCTCCGGGATGTTGTCCGAGGTGTCGGCCGAGCGGGGCGCACCGCGTGTGCGGGCGATGGCGCGGGCCTATCTTGCCTTTGCCGAGCGCTATCCCGGTCACTATATCGCCATGTTCGAAAGCGGCATCGACCTCGCCCGCCGCCCAGCGCTGGCCGAGGCGGCGGGGCGCGCGCGCGACCTGCTGCACGGCGCGTGCGACGGGCTTTGTGCGGATGTCGAGGAGGTCGCCGCACATATCTGGTCGCTCAGCCACGGGGTGGTAGAGCTTTACCTGCGCAATTCCGCCGGGCTGACCGATCCGCCCGAGGCACGGGCGACGCTGTCGCGCGCTCTCGATACCTATCTCTCGGGGCTCGGTCCTCCCGCCTCGCAAACCAGCCGGTAGAGATGCCATGTGGCGTGTCCCAGAAGCGGCAACACCACAAACAGCCCCAGGAACGCCGGCAAGAGCGCCAAGAACGTCAGCCCCGCAACAAGCACGGCCCAGGCGAGCATCGGCACCGGGTTCTCCATCACCACGGTCAGGCTCGTGAGCATGGCGGTCACGAAATCCACCTCGCGGTCGAGCAGCAGCGGCAGAGAAACGACCGTGATCGCGTAGATGAGCAGCGCGAAACACGCGCCCACCCCGGTGCCCACCACCAGCATCGAGAGTCCCTGCGGCGTGAAGTAGATGTCGAACGATGACGATACGTTGGTCATTGTCGAGAGACCGAGAAACAGGGCAAAGATCATGTGGGCGAGAAAGAACCAGAACAAAAACACCATGATGATGATCGCGCAGATCGAGGGCAGTTGCCGCCGCCGCTGCTGCGCGATCACCCCGAATATCTCGCCCGCCACCAACGGGCGGCCCTCGCTCAGCCGGTGGCTCACCTCGTAGAGCCCCACCGCCGCGAACGGCCCCACCAATGGAAAGCCGACGGCGGCGAGGATCAGCCAGTAGCTCTTGCCGGTGGCCCAGGTCACCCCGGCCATCGCCAGCCCGATTGCCACGTAGACCCCGGCGAACAAGAGCCCGTAACCCGGCGCGCGCCGCATGTCCGCCCAGCCCCGCCGCAGCGCCTCGCCCAGCATGGCGAATCGCACCTCCCCCATGTCCGGCACGCCGAACGGGCGTGTCTGCGTTTCGGTCATCGGCAATCCTCCTCTGCCGGCAGGAGCGTAGCCAAGGCCGGGCCAGCCGCAAAGATCGAATTGGAAGTCAGCTTTTGCCGCTGCCAGGGTTCGGCGGGATCGAGTAGGTCAGGCTCGCGCGCGCCACCGGCGCGTCTACCCCATCGGAGAAGATCAGCACCTCGCCCACGGCCAGCACGCGGCCGACCTTGAGCAGGCGACACTCGGCAATCAGGTCGGTGTTCGCCGCGGGCTTGCGCATGAAGTCGATGGAGCAATTCGTCGTCACGGCCAGCGCCTCGGGTCCGATCATCGCCAGAAGCCCGAGATAGACCGCCACGTCGGCCAGCGCAAAGATCGACGGCCCCGATACCGTCCCGCCGGGCCGCAAATGCCGCTCGCCCACTGCGAGGCGCACGCGGATACGCCGCTCGCCCACCTCCTCGATGACGAAATCCTCAGCCACCTGCGGAAATTCCCGCCCGAGAAAATGCGTGAGCTCGGCGGCGTCCATCGTGACGGTCATGCTTTTCTCCCTGCCCGGTTTCGTGCCAGAATGGCCACAACACCGAAAGGGAGACAAGATGGCAATTCTCGACCGCGACGACAGCGGCGCAATCGCGCGGCTCACCATGAATTCACCGGGCAACCTCAACGCGCTCTCGGACGCGATGCTGGCGGCGCTCAGCGCCGAGTTCGCGCGGCTGGCCGAGGATCACTCGATCCGGGTGGTCACCCTCACGGGCGCGGGCAAGGCATTCTGCGCGGGACACGACCTCAAGGAAATGCAGACCGCGCGCCAGTCCGAGGACAAGGGCCGCGCCTATTTCGCCGACCTCTTCTCGCGCTGCACTGCCGTGATGACGGCGATCCGCAACCTGCCGCAACCGGTGATCGCCGCACCGCACGGCATCGCCACCGCCGCCGGCTGTCAGCTCGTGGCAAGCTGCGACATGGCGGTGGCGGCGCATGGCACGCGCTTTGGCGTCAACGGCGTCAATATCGGGCTCTTTTGCTCCACGCCGATGGTGGCACTCAGCCGCAATGTGCCCCGCAAGCAGGCGTTCGAAATGCTCACCACCGGGCAGTTCATCGAGACTGACCGTGCGCAAGAGCTTGGCCTCATCAACCGTGCGGTTGAGCCCGCGAACCTGCAGGTTGAGACCATGGCGCTGGCCGAAACCGTCGCCGCCAAGCTCGGCACAGCAGTGCGCATCGGCAAGCGCGCCTTCTACGAGCAGGTAGAGATGGGGCTCGATGACGCCTATGCCCATACCGGCGCGGTGATGGTCGAGAACATGCTCGACCGTGATACCGACGAGGGAATCAACGCCTTCCTGCAAAAGCGCCCCCCCGAATGGCAGCAATGACCGGGCCGCTGCATATCGTCGGTGGCGGCATGGCAGGCTCGGAGGCCGCGTGGCAGGCCGCAAACATGGGCGTGCCGGTGATTATCCACGAGATGCGCCCAAGCGTGGGCACCTTCGCACACCGCACCGGCGACCTCGCCGAGATGGTGTGCTCCAACTCGTTCCGCTCGGACGATGACGAGCAGAACGCCGTGGGTCTCCTGCACTGGGAGATGCGCGCGGCGGGCGGGCTGATCATGGAGATGGCCGACCGCCACCGCCTTCCTGCCGGTGGTGCGCTCGCCGTGGATCGCGACGCGTTTTCGCGCGCGGTAACAGAGCGGCTCGCGCAGCACCCGAAAATCACCGTGCAACCCGATGAAATCACAGAGCTTCCCGAGAATGGTCACTGGATCATCGCGACCGGACCGCTGACCTCGCAAGGGCTCGGACAGGCCATCGCCCGAGAGACCGGCACCGACGCGCTCGCGTTCTTCGACGCCATCGCGCCGATCGTGCATTTCGACAGCATCGACATGTCCCGGGCGTGGATGCAGTCGCGCTATGACAAGGGCGAGACCGAAGACGAACGCACGGCCTATCTAAACTGCCCGATGGACAAGGACCAATACAACGCCTTCATCGACGCGCTTCTCGCCGCCGACAAGACCGAGTTCCACGAGGGCGAAACCGCCAATTACTTCGACGGCTGTCTGCCCATCGAGGTGATGGCAGAGCGCGGGCGCGAGACGTTGCGCCACGGCCCGATGAAGCCCGTGGGCCTGACCAACCCGCACGCGCCGGACGTGAAACCGCACGCCGTCGTGCAATTGCGCCGCGACAACGCGCTTGGCACGCTCTACAATATTGTGGGCTTCCAGACAAAGATGAAGTATGGCGCGCAAACTGCTGTTTTTCGGACGATTCCCGGATTGGAGAACGCGCGCTTTGCGCGGCTTGGCGGCATTCACCGCAACACGTTCCTCAACTCACCGACATTGCTCGACGACCGGCTGCGCCTGCGCGCCCGGCCCAACATCCGCTTTGCCGGGCAGATCACCGGGGTCGAGGGCTACGTGGAATCCGCCGCCATGGGGCTCGTCGCCGGGCGGCTCGCCGCCGCCGAGATCAAGGGCCTTGCCCTGCCCCCGGTGCCGCAAGACAGCGCAATGGGCGCGCTCGTCCATCACGTCACCAGCGGCGCGGATGCCAAGACGTTTCAACCGATGAACGTCAATTTCGGCCTGTTCCGGCCCGTAGACGGGCTCAAGGGCGGGCGGCGCGGGCGGCGCGACCGCTACAAGGCCTATACCGACCGCGCCAAGGCGGCTTGGCAGGGTTGGCTCGCGATCGACGAGATTAGCTGTGCTTCGTAACCCTTTGTCGCGATGTTCATAACCCGGTTCGCGCCTTCGCCGACCGGCCCCTTGCACCTTGGTCACGCCTTTTCGGCGTTGCTGGCCCATGACATGGCACGCGCGCGCGCAGGCACTTTCCTGCTGCGCATCGACGATCTCGACCAGAGCCGCTGCCGCCCGGAATGGGAGGCGCAAATCTTCGACGACCTGGGCTGGCTGGGCTTGAACTGGCCGCGGCCCGTGATGCACCAGTCGGACCGCCTTCCGCGCTACCGCGAGGCGCTGAAAGTTCTTTGGGATCAAGGGCTTCTCTACCCATGCTCATGCAGCCGCGCCGACATCCGCGCCGCCGCCTCGGCGCCGCAGGAAGGCGCGCCGCTGCATGGCCCCGACGGGGTGATCTATCCGGGCACCTGTCGCCCTGCCAGCCCTTCGACCGGGCCGATGCCCGGGGACGCGGTCCTGCGCCTCGACATGGCGCGCGCCTGCGCGATGCTGACCAGCCCGCTGGTCTACAAGGAGAAAGGCGAAATCGTCACCCCGCATGACCTGCCTCGGACGGTGGGCGACGTGGTGCTCGCACGTCGCGACATGGGCGCGTCCTATCACCTCTCTGTCGTGCTCGACGATGCCGACCAGGGCGTCACCCACGTGATCCGCGGCCAAGACCTCGCGGAGGCCACGCAAATCCACGTGACCCTGCAACGCCTGCTCGACCTGCCGACCCCCGCCTACCATCACCACCGGCTGATTCGCGACGAGACGGGCAAGCGGCTGGCCAAGCGCGACGATGCCCGCGCCATCGCCACCTATCGCGACGCCGGAGCCACCCCTCAGGATATCCGCAACATAGTGGGGCTCTGAGGCCTCACCCTGCGAAAAATACTCAGTCCGGGCCTGCCATCGGCGCCATGATCTCGGTCTCTTCGCCCCCGCGCAGCGCGGTGTAGAAGCACGAGCGGCGATTGGTGTGACAGGCGGGGCCGGTCTGACGGATCAGCAGCAACAGGCAATCACGGTCGCAATCGACGCGCATCTCAACGAGGTCCTGCACGTGGCCGGACGTCTCGCCCTTGATCCACAACGCCTGTCGCGACCGGCTCCAGTAGGTCACGCGGCCCGTCTCGAGCGTGCGCGCGACGGTCTCGGCATTCATCCACGCCATCATCAGCACCTCGCCGGTCTCGTGCTCCTGCGCGATCGCAGGGATGAGGCCATTGGCATCGTATCGCAGCGTGGCGGGGTCGAAGGGCATGACAAAATCCTTTTGCATCTGCGGCTCGTCCGCCTATCTATGGGGCATCGGCAAGAAGGGAAAGCCATGAGCGGCGAGACCGACCTCATCAAGCTCTATTCCGCGCGCATCCTCGCGCTAGCGGCGGACATCCCGCGGCACGGGCGACTCGGCGATCCGCAGGCGACCGTGCGTCGCCGCGCGCCGCTTTGCGGCTCGACCGTGACGGTCGATCTGTGCTGCGAGGACGGCCGGGTGAGCGACTATGCCGCCGAGGTCAAGGCCTGCGCACTCGGGCAGGCGGCGGCGAGCGTCGTTGGAGCGAACATCATCGGGTGCACGCGCGAAGAGATCGCGGCCGCACGCGACGCGCTCAAGGCGATGCTCAAGGAAGACGGGCCAACCCCGCCCGCGCCCTTCGACGGGCTCGAGGTGCTGCGTCCCGCGCGCGACTACAAGAATCGCCACGCCTCGATCCTGCTCACGCTCGAGGCGGCGACCGAAGCGATGGACGAAATCGCGGCGCGCAGCCCCTGCGCCTGAGAGGTGACAGGCGGCCCGGGCGGTAACGGGCGCACCACCTGCTGCCGAACGCCCGCGCTGCGTTGACCCCGTCACTCGCCCAAACAGTCTCGCCATCCACCAAAAAAAACCGCCGCTCGTTCCAAGAGGAACGGCGGCGGGTAGTGGCCGTGGGCGGCCCTGTCGCGGACACCGGGGGCAAGAGGCAGCCCCCAAAAGCTAGGGACAGGCAGGCGTCGGAGCCCGTTTGGGACAGGGGACTCCACAGGGCCGCCCAACGGCAGGCAGAAACAAACTCTTCAGACCAGGGCCGGCAAATAGAGCGCCCCCACCAGCATGACAGCGAGCGCGCAGGCCCCCACGGCATCGCCAATGATCGTGTCACCGGCGCGGGCGGCAGACAGCTTGATCTGGTGTAACATGCGGACCTCCAATCTGATGTTGCCTGATTGTTCTCACAATTGCACGATATGTGTCAAGAACATTATAAGAACATATGAGAACAAACCGTCATCCGACGGAAATCAAGCGGATCGCCTGATCGCGCTCCATCAGCCACAGCAGGCTGCGCGCCGCCTGCCCGCGCGGCGAGGCCAGCCCGGGGTCGTCGAAGAGAAGCTTGCGCGCGTCCGACTGCGCCACGGCCATGAGCGCGGCCTGAGATTCCAGGTCGGCGACGCGAAACCGCGGCAGCCCGGATTGGGCGGTGCCGATGAGATCGCCCGCACCGCGCATCTCGAGATCCACCTCGGCGATGCGAAACCCGTCCTCGGTTTCGCGCATGGTCTCGAGCCGGCGCCGCCCGCCCTCGGACAGCGGCGGCTGATACATCAGCAGGCAAGTCGAGGCGGCGCTGCCCCGCCCGACGCGCCCGCGCAGCTGGTGCAATTGCGCGAGGCCGAAGCTCTCGGCGCGTTCGATCACCATGATCGAGGCATTGGGCACGTCCACCCCAACCTCGATCACCGTGGTGGCCACCAGCACCGCCGTCTCGCCACGCTGAAAACGCGCCATCGCGGCGTCCTTGTCCTCGGGCGGCATCTGGCCATGCACCAGCCCCACGCGCCCGTCGCCCAGCGCCGCGCGCAGCCGGCGGAACCGCTCTTCGGCGCTCGAGAGGTCTACCGCCTCGCTTTCCTCCACCAGCGGGCAGACCCAGTAGGCCTGCCGCCCCTCGCTGATGGCCTGGCGGAGGTGATCCACCACCTCGTCCATGCGCCCCATGCCGACGAGCGCGGTGGTGATCGGCTTGCGCCCGGGTGGCTTCTCGTCCAGCACGCTCACGTCCATGTCACCGTATTGCGCCAGCGAGAGGCTGCGCGGGATCGGCGTCGCGGTCATCACCAGCACATCGGCCTGCGCGCCCTTGCGGCCCAGTTCCAGCCGCTGGCGCACGCCGAAGCGGTGCTGTTCGTCCACCACGGCGAGGCGCAGGTCGGCAAAATCCACATCCTTTTGAAAGACCGCGTGAGTGCCGATAAGAATATCGGTGTCTCCGCCCGCAAGCGCGGCGAGCTTGGTGCTGCGCGCCGCGCCCTTGTCACGCCCCGTGAGGATGGCCATGCGCACGCCAGCCGCCTCTGCCAGCGGCTGGAGACCCTGGAAATGCTGGCGTGCGAGAATCTCGGTGGGGGCCATCAGAACCCCCTGCCCGCCTGCCTCGACCGCGATCAGCAGCGCCTTGAACGCGACCAGTGTCTTGCCCGCGCCGACATCGCCCTGCAACAGCCGGTTCATCCGGGCATTGGCGGCCATGTCGGCGGCGATCTCGGCCAGCGCGCGGGTCTGCGCGCCGGTGAGCCGGTAGGGCAGCGCGTCCAGAACGCGCGCCTGCAAGGCCCCGGTGCCCACGGTCGCGCGACCCTTGGCCCGGCGCAGATGCGCGCGCGCCAACGCCAGCGTCAACTGGTGCGCCATCAGCTCGTCATAGGCCAGCCGCTCGCGCGCCGGGGCCGACGGGGCGAGATCGCCCGGCGCGCTCGGCCCGTGCGCCGCCGCGATCGCCTCGCGCCAGTCGGGCCATCCCGCCTGCGCCTTCTGCGCCGGGTCGATCCACTCTTCAAGCTGCGGCGCGCGCGCCAGCGCCGAGTGCACCGCTTTGGCCATCACCCGTTGCGTCAGGCCCGCGGTGAGCGGGTAGACCGGTTCGAAATCGGGGATATCGCCCGCCTCCTCCACCGGCAGGACGTGATCGGGGTGGACGATCTGCGCCACCCCGTCGAAAAGCTCCACCTTGCCCGACACGATCCGCCGCGCACCGGTGGGCAGCAGGCGGCGCAGGTAATCCTCGCGGGCGCGGAAAAACACCAGCTGAAAGCTCGTCGCCGCATCCTCTACCACGACCCGGTAGGGCGCGGAGGGGCGCGCGGGCGCATGGTGGCGGCCCACCACCACCTCTACCGTGACCACGCCGGGGATCTCCGCACCCTGCACCGTGGCGCGGCGGCGGCGGTCCACCCCCGAATGCGGCAGGGTGAAGAGCAGGTCGCGCGGGCGCGTGATGTCGAGCGCGGCGAGGTGCTTTGCGGTTTTCGGCCCCACCCCCTCGAGCGTCTCGATCCCGGCAAACAGCGGGAACAGGATTTCCGGCCGGGTGCTCATGTGGCCCCGATGAGAGCGAGCCATTGGTCCTCGTCCAGCACCTCGATACCGAGATCGGCGGCCTTCTTCGCCTTCGAGCCGGCGCCGGGCCCGGCCACCAGCAGATCGGTGCGCGCGCTGACGCTGCCCGAGACCTTGGCCCCCAGCGCCTCGGCCCGTGCCTTGGCCTCGGCCCGTGTCATCCGCTCGAGCGTGCCGGTAAAGACGACGGTCTTGCCCGCCACCGGGCTGCCAGAGGTGTCGGGGACCTCGGCCTCCTCCACCTCCAGATGAGCCACCAGCCGCTCTATGCCGGCGCGCTCATGCGGTTCGGTCATGGTCTGAACGAGGCTGCGCGCCATCACCTCGCCCACCCCGTCGATGCCCAGCAGCCGCTCCCATTCGGGGCCGTGGAGACCGGCGGCGGCGTCCATCGCGGCGGTAAATGCGTCCCAGCGGCCGTAATTGCGCGCGATGAGATTGCTCGCCTGTTCGCCCACATGGCGAATACCGAGCGCGAAGAGAAGCCGCCCGAAGGGGATTTTCCGTTTTTCATCAATCGCCTCGAAGAGGTTCTTCGCGCTTTTTTCGCCCCAGCCTTCGCGGTTCCTGAGCTGAGTCAGGCAGCCGGGGCCGTAACGGTCCTTGAGCGTGAAGATATCGGCGGGCTCCGCGATCCAGCCGTCGCGGTAAAACGCCTCCACCTGTTTCGCGCCGAGCCCCTCGATGTCGAAGGCGGCGCGGGAGACGAAGTGCTTGAGTCGCTCGACTGCCTGCGCGGGACAGACGAGGCCGCCCACGCATCGGCGCACCGAATCGCCTGGCTCGCGCACGGCGTCGCTGCCGCATTCCGGGCAGGCAGCGGGAAAAGCGTAGGGTTCTGAATCTGTGGGCCGCTTGGATAGGTCCACATCGGCGATCTTGGGGATCACGTCGCCCGCGCGGTAGACCTGCACCCAGTCGCCCACGCGGATATCCTTGCCGTCGCGAATGGGCTGTCCGCCGGAATCGAGGCCCGCGATGTAATCCTCGTTGTGCAGCGTGGCGTTCGAGACCACGACGCCGCCCACCGTCACCGGCGCCAGCCGTGCCACCGGGCTGAGCGCGCCGGTGCGCCCCACCTGGATGTCGATGGCCTCGAGCCGGGTCCAGGCCAGTTCGGCTGGAAACTTGTGGGCGATGGCCCAGCGCGGCGTCGTGGCGCGGAAGCCGAGCCGCGCCTGTAGGGCGAGGTCATCGACCTTGCACACCACGCCGTCGATGTCATAGCCCAAGGTGGCGCGCGCCTGCTCGATCCGGGCGTAATGCGCGAGCAACTCCTGCGGGCCGTCGCAAAGCGTGGTGAGCGGGTTGGTGACGAAGCCGAGCGCGGCCAGCCGCTCGATGGCGCCCATCTGCGTCTCGGCAAGTGGCGCGGAAAGCTCACCCCAGCCATAGGCGAAGAAGCGCAGCGGGCGTGCGGCGGTGATCGCCGGATCGAGTTGCCGGAGCGATCCGGCGGCGGCGTTGCGCGGGTTGGCGAAGGTCTTGGCGCTCTGGTCCGCCTGCCGCGCGTTGAGCGCCGCGAAATCCTCGTGGCTCATGTAGACCTCGCCGCGCACCTCCAGCAGGTCGGGCGCACGCTCGAGCATCTCGGGGATGTCGTCGATGGTGCGGGCGTTGGCGGTGACGTTCTCGCCGGTTTCGCCGTCGCCCCGCGTCGCCGCCTGCACGAGACGACCGGCCTCATAGCGCAGGCTGAGGCTGAGCCCGTCTATCTTCGGCTCCGAGGTATAGGCCAGCGGGGCGTCGTCGTTGAGTCCGAGATAGCGCCGGATGCGGGCGTCGAACTCGGTGATCTCGTCATCGGAGAACGCGTTGCCGAGGCTGAGCATGCGCTGCGCGTGGCGCACCTTGGCGAAGGTCTCGGCGGGGGCGGCGCCGACCCGGTCGGAGGGGCTGTCGGCGCGCTTGAGACCGGGAAAGCGCGCCTCGATGGCGACGTTCCGGGCCTTGAGCGCGTCGTAGTCGGCATCGCTCATCACCGGCGCGTCGTCGGTGTGGTAGGCGGCATCGGCCTCTGCCAGCACCTGCGCGAGCCGCGCAAGCTCGTCCTTCGCCTGTGCCTCGGTCAGTTCCTCAACAGCACGTTGGTCGGTCTGGTCGTTCATCGCCCCCTCGCGCGGTCACCCGTCTGACGTGATAGGGTGCGCGCGCGGCGAGGTCCAGATGCCGCCGTTCAGGCCCCGATCGCCAGGGCCGTGCCGTCGCGGATATCGGGCTCGGGATCGCGCAGCACGTAGCCGCGGCCCCAGACCGTCTCGATATAGGTCTCGCCGCCGGTGACCTCGGCCAGTTTCTTGCGCAGCTTGCAGATGAACACGTCGATGATCTTGAGTTCGGGTTCGTCCATGCCACCGTAGAGATGGTTTAAAAACATCTCCTTGGTGAGCGTCGTACCCTTGCGCAAGGAGAGCAACTCGAGCATCTGGTACTCCTTGCCCGTCAGGTGCACCGTCTGTCCGCCCGCGTCCACGGTCTTGGCGTCGAGATTGACGTTGATCTTGCCTGTGCGGATCACTGATTGTGAATGCCCCTTCGAGCGGCGGATGATGGCGTGGATGCGCGCCACCAGTTCCTCGCGGTGGAATGGCTTGGTCAGGTAGTCATCCGCGCCAAAGCCGAACCCCTTGAGCTTGTTCTCGGTATCGTCGGAGCCCGACAGGATCAGGATCGGCGTCGCGATCCGTGCCATGCGCAATTGGCGCAGCACCTCGTGCCCGTTCATGTCCGGCAGGCCCAGGTCGAGCAGGATCAGGTCGTAATCGTAGAGCTTGGCGAGGTCGATCCCCTCCTCCCCCAGATCGGTGGTGTAGACATTGAGGTTGGCATGGCTCAGCATCATCTCGATGCTCTTGCAGGTGGTGGGATCATCCTCGACAAGCAATACACGCATAACGTTTCTCCGTTCGATCGCATCGACATGTTCACAACACTGAACAGAAATGGTTAATCGCGCGTTACCAACCGCGGAACATTTTGCTAACACATGCTATGGTTGTATCGCATTCTTGTCAAAAGTCACTTTCAGGCCGTTCAATCCGTTTTCTTTCACTGCACGCGTCCAGCCGTCAAGCTCCTCATCAGTCAACCCATAAGTGCGCAATGCGTCCTCCCGGGAAATCAACCCAAGGGAGATTCCGCGCACCACCGCGAGCTTGCGCGAGGCCACCCATCGTGCGGTCTCGGGCGGTGGCAGATCGGCCCTGCTGAATACCTTGCCATCCGGCAACGTCACCGCCCTTGGCCCGTCCACTTTCTTCAGATACATCACTCTCACCCCTTCGCTGATGCGGACCCGATGATGCGAGTACAGGTTTAACGGCGGGTGAAACCGGGCCTTGAGAGTGCTTAGGATTTTCCTATATTCCGCCGGATACGCTGCGGAGACAATAATGCCCCTCGACGAGAACAGACCCTTGAATTCCCTCGGTTTCGCGAAACCGCCCGCCGAAACGCGGGTTGTGGTCGCGATGTCGGGCGGTGTCGATTCGTCCGTGGTGGCAGCAGAACTTGCCTCTGAGGGGTACGACGTGGTCGGCGTGACACTCCAGCTTTACGATCACGGTGCGGCGCTGGCCAGGAAGGGCGCGTGTTGCGCGGGGCGCGATATTCACGACGCGCGCCGCGTGGCCGAGGAGGTAGGGTTTCCGCATTACGTGCTCGATTACGAATCGGTGTTTCGCGACGCGGTGATCGACGAGTTCGCCGACAGCTACCTCGCGGGGGCGACGCCGGTGCCCTGCATCCGCTGCAACGAGCGCGTCAAGTTTCGCGACCTGCTGGAGACCGCCCGCGATCTCGATGCCGATTGCATGGCGACCGGCCATTACATCCAGCGCAAGGTCGGTGCAGAGGGCCCCGAACTGCACCGTGCCGCCGATTCGGCGCGCGACCAGTCATATTTCCTGTTCTCGACGACACCGGAGCAGCTTGCCTATCTGCGCTTTCCGCTGGGCCATCTCGCGTCCAAGGACGAGACCCGCGCATTGGCTGCGCGCCACGGGCTGCGGGTGGCCGACAAGCCTGACAGCCAGGATATCTGTTTCGTCCCCGACGGCAACTACGCCGGCGTGATCGAGAAACTGCGCCCCGGCGCCGCCGAGCCGGGCGAGATCGTCCATGCCGACGGGCGCGTTCTGGGCGCGCACAAGGGGGTGATCCACTACACCATCGGGCAGCGGCGCGGGCTCGGCATCGGCGGGCTCGACGAGCCGCTCTACGTGGTGCGGCTCGATGTCGATGCGCACCGCGTCATCGTCGGCCCCAAGGAGATGCTGGCCACGCGCACCGTGCCGGTGCGCGAGATCAACTGGCTGGGCGGCGCACCCATCACCGCGCGGTCCGAGTGGCACGTCTCTGTCAAGCTGCGATCGACCCGCCCGCCGCGCGAGGCGGTGCTGCGCCCACTGTCGGAGACCGAGGCCGAGGTGGAACTGCTCAGCCCCGAGGAAGGCGTCTCGCCCGGGCAGGCCTGCGTGGTCTACGAGACCGGGGGCAGCCGGGTTCTGGGCGGCGGCTGGATCTGGCGCGGGTATTAACACGCCCGATCCCGGGCCGTCGAACCACGCCTAGTGCCTCGCGAAGGTAATATCTCCGACCATGCCGGCCGCGCGATGCCCCGGTACGTTGCAAGCAAAACTCAACTCCGACTTTTCGCCGAACGTCCACGTCACCCTGGCGGTCTGGCCGGGCTTCAACAGAACGCTGTTGGCATGATCATACATCTTGCCGGCCTGGCGCGAACACGCACAGCCAAGCCGGGCGGCCGCCCCCATGCGTCGCGCCGAATCCATCAGAAAATCCCGTTTTCCTTCTGAAGGGCGCGCACATAGGCGGTGATCGCCTTCACGTCGGCATCTGTCACGCCGTCCACCGGCGGCATGTTTCCATAGCGCCAGTGATGCGACCTCACACCACTCTTAGCCGCCATCACGAAGGCCATGTCCGAGTGATGGCTGGGTTCGTAAATCTTGTGCACCAGGGGCGGGCCTTTGCCTTCGCGACCTGCGGCATCGCCCCCGTGACAGGCTGCGCATTTCGCGTTGAAGGCGCGCTCTCCCATTTGCGCCAGGGACGACAAGTCGTCCGGCACGCTGACCGCGACGATGGCCGCGCCGTCCGCGATGTCCGACGTGTCGGGCGGGGTCATGGAGTGCCCGGTCGGGCCTGGCCCGGTACGTGTGCTCTGCCAAACGAACGCACCAGCCCCCGCAACCAGCACAGCCGCGATCATCCAACCGAGTTTGCTCATCTCTCACCTGCTTTCTTGCCTCTGCCGGGACCGGTCGCCGTGCTCGCCCGCGTGGCCCCGCGACGACGCGGTCCCGTATTTCGGTGAGACAGACATGTCTCCAGCGCTGGAAGGTCAAGACATACCGTGAGGCACGTCCAATCGCAGCCCTCTGTCGCCTCACATCTCGCGGAAACGCGCCTCCTGCCGGGCCGTCCAGCGCACCGTGAGGGCAAAGCCGTCCTCGGTCTGCTGTTCATCCTCCACCAGATCGTTCTCGTAGAGCCAGGCCCGTCGGCGCCCGTCATCGAATCGCAGGTGCAGCTCGCTCAGGTGCCGCGTCTCGGCGAGCGCCTCGGACATGGTCGCCACGAGCGCCTCGATCCCCTGCCCGGTGACCGCCGAGACCGCCTGAACGTGTTCGCTCCGCGCGGCCTGCGTCAGCGCGGCGTCGCGGGTCGCCGCGTCCAGCCGGTCGATCTTGTTCCAGACCTCGATGCGCGGGGTTTCTTCGGCCACGCCCAGGCTGTCGAGGATGGTCTCGACGTCGCGTGCCTGCGCCTCGGTCTCGGGGTGCGAGATGTCGCGGACGTGGCAGATGAGATCGGCCTCCAGCACCTCTTCGAGCGTGGCACGGAAGGCCGCGACCAGTTCGGTCGGCAGATCGCTGATGAAGCCCACGGTGTCACTGAGGATCACCTCGGGGCCGCCATGCGGCAGCGCCACGCGGCGCATCGTCGGGTCGAGCGTGGCGAAGAGCATGTCCTCTGCCTTCACCTCGGCCCCGGTCAGGCGGTTGAACAGCGTGGATTTCCCGGCATTGGTATAGCCCACCAGCGCGACGATGGGATAAGGCACCTTGGCGCGCGCGGCGCGGTGCAGGGTTCGTGTCTTGACCACCTTGTCGAGCTGCCGGCGCAGCCGCACGAGCTGTTCGTCGATGGCGCGGCGGTCGGCCTCGATCTGTGTCTCGCCGGGCCCGCCGACGAAGCCGAGGCCGCCGCGCTGCCGTTCGAGGTGGGTCCAGGCGCGCACCAGCCGGGTGCGCTGATAGCTGAGCGCCGCCATCTCGACCTGCAACACGCCCTCGCGGGTGGCGGCACGGTCGCTGAAAATCTCTAGGATCAGCCCGGTACGGTCGAGGATCTTTATGTCCCAGTCGCGCTCGAGGTTGCGCTGCTGTACAGGGGTGAGCGGGCCATCGACCAGCACGAGATCCGCCTCCGCCGCGGCGATCGCTGTCTTCAGCTCCTCGCGCTTGCCCTTGCCAAAGAGCCGCCCGGCATCGGGCTTGCGCAGGCGCACGACCCGCGCATCCACGACCTCGAGGTCGGGCAGCGCATGCGCCAGCGACACCGCCTCCTCCAGGGCCAGCGCGGCGTCGCGCGCGGGCCCGACGGTACCGGAGTCGATATCGGGATGCAGGACAAGGGCCCGGGTCACGGGGCGAGCATGTTCCCTCAATTCTCGCCGTCGCCCTCGTAGAGCGAAATCGGCTGCGACGGCATGATGGTCGAGACCGCGTGCTTGTAGACAAGCTGCGATTGACCGTCGCGCCGCAACAGGATGCAGAAATTGTCGAACCAGGTGATGACACCCTGCAATTTCACGCCGTTGATGAGAAAGATCGTGACCGGGATCTTGCCCTTGCGCACATGGTTGAGAAACGCGTCCTGTAAACTCTGACGATCCGAAGCCATTACATCCCCTGCCCTTTTTTTCTCGCAGGCACCGTATCCGGCACCAGGCTTTCCTCAGGTCAGGGCGAGTATGTCCCGAGGCGGGCCGAGTTTCCAGCACGAATTTCGGGCGCCGCTCATTCGCGCCACGCCGCCGGATTGATGAGCGCCACGAGCGCCAGCGTCTCGACCCGCCCCAGAACCATCGCGACCGAGAATACCAGCTTGCCGAAGCTGCCCAGCTCGATCAGTCGGATGGGGTCTTCGGTGGCGCTTGTAATCAGCGGTCCGGTGGTCGAGAGCCCCGCCAGTGCGACGATCAGCGCCGCCTCGAAATCGAGCCCGGCGGCGGCCAGAGCCGCGGTCACGGCAGTCAGGGTCAACGCGAAGAGCATGAAGAATATCCAGGCGATGTAGGCCCCTTGCCGCCGGATGCGCCGCCCCGTCCCCGAGGCGCGGCCTACCGAGGAGGGATGCACCAGCCGCTCGAATTCGCGATGCGCGTGCAGGTAGAGCGCGTAGACGCGCAACAGCCGCACGCCGCCCGCCGTGGTCGCCACGCCGCCGCCGATCATCGCCAGCCCCATCAGGATGAGGCCGGGCGCACCCAGCCCTGACCACGCGCGCGATGCCTGCCAGTCGGCGCTCTCGAACCCCGTGGTAGACAGGAAGGACAGCACCGTGAACACCGCCCCCCAAAGCGCGTGCAGCGCCTCGACCGGGTGCGCCGGCTCCGCCAGCTCGATGGAGCCGATCCAGTGCCGTGCGAACAGCACCAGCGGCACCGTCATCACCAGCACGAGTCCCAGCCGGAATTCGGGGTCGTTGACGAGGCCGGGCCGCGCAGTCGGCACGGTGTCCGAGGAGAATGTCAGGCGCGACAGCGCAAAGACGAGAAACAGGAATATCGCGATCTCGCCGCCCAGCCCCGAGGCCCCGTTGTGCAGCCCGCCGACCGGCGAGATGCCGCTCGTCGCCATCGTCGACATGGCGTGGATCAGCGCCACGAAGGCGCGCTCACCTCCCGCCATCAGCGCGATCCACAACACGAGTGTGAGCCCCAGATAGACCGGCGTCAGCACGCGCGCCGCCTGTGCCACACGCCGCGAAGGCAGTGCGCGCTGAAAGCGGCCAAGCATCGCATCATCCTGCCCCGGCTCGGCGCGCACCGTCACCTCGAAGCCCCCGAGGCTCATCGGTGCAAGCACCGCCGACGCCGATATCCAGATCAGCAACCCACCGCCCCATCCGACGAGGCCCCGCCACAGGTGCAGGCTGTCGGCGAGCCGCCCCGGCGCATCGAACATGGTGGCCCCTGTGGTGGTCAGGCTCGACATCATCTCGACATAGGCGTTGAGAAAGGTGGTGGTCTGCACGCCCTCGTAGAAGGGCAGTGCGAGGTAGAGCGGAAGGAAGAGATAGGCCAGCAGCAGCGAGCCCAGATGCTGCGCATCGGTGGGCTCGCGCCCCGCCACGTGGCCCGAGATCGCCAGCCCGGTCGAGATCACCGCCGCAAGCCCCAACAGCCCGGCGTAGAAGAACGCTCGCGCGACACTCGTATCGTCGCGCATCAGCGCGTCGAGCGCGGGCAGCAGCATCATCAGTGCGGCGATCCCCGTGAGGATCAGGAATAGCGGGAATCTGAGGAGCCGCGCGGTCATGACGTCAGAAATAGTCCACTGACACCTGCAACAGCCGTTCCACCGCCGCCACATCCGCCGCCAGCGCGAAGATCACCACCACGTCGCCCGCCTCGAGCCGCATCGAGCCGGTGGGCTTGACGATCCCTTTTGCCTTGCGCACGCCGCCCACCAAAACGCCCTCGGGGAAATCCACGTCGCGCAGCGCCACCCCGGCGATCGAGGAGGTGTCGAGCACCTCAGCCTCCAGCACCTCGCCCTCGGCATCGCCCACCGAATAGACGCCGCGCACCTTGCCGTGCCGGATATGGCGCAGGATCGAGCTCACCGTTGTGGCGCGGGGATCGATGTAGGCGTCGATGCCCAAGGGCTCCATCAGCGGCACCAGCGTGGGATCGTTGATCAGCGCGATGGCAAAGGGACAGCCTTCGGCCTTGGCACGCACGGCGGCGAGCATGTTGGTCTTGTCGTCGTCGGTGACGGCAAGCACTGCATCGGCCCGCGCGATGCCGGCCTCGGCGAGGATTGCCGCGCCCAGCCCATCGCCGTGAAGCACGATGGTCCGTTCGAGCGCGTCGGCGGCGCGTTCGGCGCGGGCGCGGTCCTTTTCGATCACCTTGGCGCGGATGCGCCCGCCGGTCCGCGTCTCCAGCGCCTGTGCCACCGACAGGCCGATATTGCCGCCGCCGATGATGACCGCGCGTTCCTGACGGGTCTGCGCCTTGCCGAACACCTCGAGCGTGCGCGGCACATCCTCGACCGGCGCGAAGAGATAGCAATCGTCGCCCTCGAAAAGCTGATCGCCGGATTCCGGCGCGAAAAGCCGCCCGTCGCGCCGCACCGCCAGCACCACCACCCGCAGCGTCGAAAAGAGGTCGCTCAACTGCCGCAGCGGCGTGTTGAGTACCGGGCAATCCTCGTCGAGCCGCAGGCCGATAAGTTGCGCCTCGCCGCCCATGAACATTTCCGTGTCGAACGCCACCGGCATTGCCAGCCGCCGCAGCGCGGCGCGCGCGACTTCGCGCTCGGGGCTGATCATCACGTCGATGGGCATGTGGTCGCGGCGATAGAGATCGGCATAGGCGGGGTCGAGATAGGTCTGACTGCGCAGCCGCGCGATCTTGCGGCGGATACCGAAGACCGAATGCGCCACCTGGCAGGTGACCATGTTGACCTCGTCGGAATAGGTCGCCGCGATAACCATCTCGGCATCCCCCGCCCCCGCCTGGTCGAGCACGTCCGGGTGAGAGGCAAAGCCGACCACCCCCTGCACGTCAAGCGTATCCGTGGCACGCCGCACCAGCTCGGGGTTGTTGTCCACCACGACGACGTCGTTGTTCTCGCCCGACAGGTGGCGTGCGATCTGCCAGCCTACCTGACCGGCGCCGCAGATGATAACCTTCATGCCGCTTGTCCCGACCTGACTGAAGCTGCTGCATGACAGAAGCCCGCAGACCGGTCAATCGCTTTGTCCGGCTTGCCGCCATGGCGCGTTCCTATGCGTCTGCACAGGTGGCAAGCGCTGCGCTACCCGCGCAAGATGGAAGTGCGGACCGCGCCATTCCATCGGCCCCGCCATCGCGTCATGTCATGGCCGCCATGCATTGGATGCACTTGTATACAGTGAAACGCGTGCCATATGCGACCCGTTTGACCGGACGGCTGTCATCATGCCGTCATACGTGAAAGGAGAGAAACCCGATTGGCGACCTCGCGCTCGAAATTGTCTTATGCCCGCCTGTTCGACGATCTGCGCGTGCTGCTCGCCGTGCATCGTTGCGGGTCCATGACGCGCGCCGCCGAGGAGTTGGAGACCACCACCTCGACCGTTTCGCGGCAGATCGCGCGGTTGCGCGAGGAACTCGGTATCTCGCCTTTCGTGAAATCCGATGGCGGCTGGCTTCTCAACCCGCGCCTGTCCTCACTGATAGAGGCGTTCGAGCATGCGGACGGGATGATCTTTTCCGAGCTGAGCCGCGTGAGCGAGAGTACCCCGGACGAGGCCCGGGACATTCGCATCGGCGCACTGCCGTCGATCATCTCGCATGTGCTCGTGCCTGCCGTGAAAGAGCTGTGGCAGGAGCGCGCCCATCTGCGCCCGGTGTTCGAGAGCCGCGTCTACGAGGCCGGGCTGGGCATGTCGGATGTCGCGCTCGTCTTCAACCTCCCGGAGACGGGACGGCTCAAGACCCGCCGGTGCGGCCCGTTTCCCTTCGCGCTCTACGCCCCGCGGGGCTGGGAGAAGGGAGACGGCTGGGCGAGCCTCACCGACCGCTATAGCGCTCAGTATGCCGAGGCCCGCCGCGCATGGTTCGGCAGTGACGCCATTCTCAAGGCCGACAGTTTCGCACAGGTGATACCGGCGATGCACAGCCTCGGGCTGGCCGCCGTTCTACCCGCCGTTATGGCCGCGCACGAGCCAGATCTCGTCCGCGTGCCGGGAAGCGGCCTTGATGCCACGCGCGATCTCTACCTCATCTACCACGAAAGCCGGAGCGAGGACGCTGACCTGCGCGCGGTGGTCGACTGGATTTGCCGGCACCTCACCGATCTGCCGAATGCGGCAGAGGAGTTTCCGGAAACGCAAGGGCGCCTTTACACAATTCAGGGTTGATTGTTGTCCCTTATGGCGGCACCTTCGGTTTAAAAGACATGAACACGAGGCAGCCATGCAACAGGCACTTATTCAGACCGTCGGCCTTGTCGCCCGGCTATCGCTCGCGGTCTTCTTCATGACCCATGTGGTCAATCACCTCTCGCCCGGGGTGCTCGGCACGTTCGGGCTCAGGATCGAGACCGGCACCGGCGTGCTCGATGTCGCTGCGGCCGTGTTTTTCGCGTTGGTGGCGTTGTGGCTTCTGCTGGGCATCTATAGCCGTATCGTGGCAATCATCGGCATGGTGGTCTGCGGTGCGGCGTTCGCGCTCTTCGGTGACAACACTGCGCTGCAGGTCGAGCTCGTCGCCGCTGTGTTTGCCACTCTGGTGCTGAGCTTTACCGGCGGCGGGCGGCTTCGGTTGCACGCGGGCGGCTGGCGGCTTCGCGACTGCCTCTGATCCACACTTTGATCGATCACTCGGCCGCGGCGGTATCGTCGCGGTCGCTGCGTGCGGGCGGCACCACGCCAAGTGACTTGAGCTTGCGGTGCAGCGCGCTTCGCTCCATTCCGACGAATTCCGCCGTGCGGCTGATATTGCCGCCAAACCGGTTGATCTGGGTCACGAGGTATTCCCGCTCGAACGCCTCGCGCGCTTCGCGCAGCGGCAGGGTGGCCACGCTGCCCGACACGATCACGCGTGCGCCCTCGGACGGGGCGGCGGCCTCGCCGGGGAGTTCCGCCGCCGAGATCGCGTCACCCCCGTCGCCGAGGATGAGCACTCGCTCGATCAGGTTGCGCAACTGCCGAATGTTGCCGGGCCAGTTCATCGTCTGCAGCAACGCGGCCGCCTCTTCGGACAGCGCGCGTTTCGGCAGGCCCTGCGTTTCGTGCAGCAACCCGATGAAATGTTCGGCCAGTTGCGGGATGTCCTCGCGCCGCTCTTCCAGCCCCGGCACCCGGATCGGCACCACGTTGAGCCGGTGATAAAGCTCTCGCCGGAACCGGCCCTCGGCGATCTCGGTCTCGAGGTCACGGCTTGTCGAGGAAATCACCCGAACATCGACGTTGACCTTGTCGCCGCCACCGACACGCAGGAAGGTCTGATCCACCAGCACGCGAAGGATCTTGGATTGCGTACCGGGCGGCAGGTCGGCCACCTCGTCGAGGTAGAGCACGCCGCCATTCGCCTGCTCGAGCAGCCCCTGTGCGATCCCGGTCTCCGAAGCCTCGTGGCCAAACAGCACCTCCTCCATGCGCTCGGCGGCGACGGCGGCACAGTTGACGGTAACGAACGGGGCTTCGGCGCGTGACGAGTTGGCGTGGATGTAGCGCGCGGCCAGCTCCTTGCCGACGCCCGACAACCCGGTGAGCATCACCCGCCCGTTGGAGCGCGTGACCTTGTCGAGCTGCGACAGGAGCGCGCGGAAGGAGGATGAGCTGCCCAGCATCTGCGACGGCGCGCTCTCGCGCCGGCGGAGCGCCTGGTTCTCGCGTCGCAGGCGGCTCGTCTCCATGCCGCGGCGGATCACCACGAGGAGCTGGTCGATGTTGAACGGCTTCTCGATGAAGTCGTAGGCACCCTGCTTGATCGCCGCGACCGCGATCTCGATATTGCCGTGCCCCGAGATGATGATGACCGGGATGTCCGGATGGTCACGCTTGACCGACTTGAGGATGTCGATGCCGTCCATCTGGCTGTCCTTGAGCCAGATATCGAGGATCAACAGGCCCGGCGGATCGGAGCGGATCGCCGCCATCGCCTCGTCGGAATTGGCGGCGAGGCGGGTATCAAAGCCCTCATCCCCGAGAATATCGGAGATCACCTCGCGAATGTCGCGCTCATCATCGACGATCAGAATGTCGCTCATACCATCCTCACTCGGCCGCAGGGGCCCTTTCATTTGTCTGTTCGCTGCTGTGCAGCGGCATGCGCACCACCGCCCGCGCCCCGATATGTGCGCCCGGGACGAAAGCGTCGGCATCCTCCAGCACCAGCGTGCCGCCATGCTCTTCGATGATTTTCTTGACGATCGGCAGGCCCAGCCCGGTGCCTTTCTCGCGCGTGGTCACGTAAGGCTCGAACAGCCGGGCGCTGTCCTGCGGCAAGCCGATCCCGTTGTCGGAAATGGCGATCACCGCCACGCCATCCTCTACCCGGCTTTCGACGCGGATGGTCGGCACATGCCCTTCGGGCGCACCCGCCTCGCGCAGACTCTCGATCGCCTCGCCCGCGTTCTTGATGAGGTTGGTCAGCGCCTGCCCGATCATCGCCGGGTCGATCTCGGCCATCAGCCCGTCGTCGCTGAGCGCCAGGTCGAAGCGTGTGTCGGGCTGGCCGGTCTCCTGCAGCATGACCGCTTCGCGCAGCACCTTGGACAGGCTCTCGACCCGCGTCTTGGGCTGTGGCATCCGCGCGAATTTCGAGAACTCGTCGACGATGCGCCGCAAATCGGCGGTCTGTCGCACCACCACGTCGGTCAGTTCCTCCAGCTTGGCCGCCTCCTCCTCGGGCAACTGCCGTGCGAACTTGCGCTTGATGCGCTCGGCGCTGAGCGAGATGGGCGTGAGCGGGTTCTTGATCTCGTGGGCAATACGCCGCGCCACGTCGCCCCAGGCGGCCATGCGCTGCGCCGTCACCAGCTCGGTCACGTCATCGAACGCCACGACGTAGCCCTCGCGCCGCCCGCCTTCGCCCGTCCGGGTGGACATGCGCACCAGGAGGTTCTCCTGCCGCCGACCGCGTGTCACCGCGATTTCCTCCTGGACGAAGCCGCCCTGGCTCTGCCTGAGCCGCGAAAACAGCGCCCCGAATTCCGGCACCGCTGCCGCCAGCGCCAGCGATTGCTGGTCTTCGTGCCAGTCGAGCAGCCGCTCGGCGGCGCGGTTGACGAAGGTCACACGCCCCTGCGCATCGAGCCCGACCACGCCCGACGACACCGAGCCAAGCACCGAATCAAACAGCCGCCGCCGCTGCTCGATCTGCCGCGTGTTGGCCAGAAGCCGGTCGCGCTGCCCCTTGAGCTGGCGGGTCATCTGGTTGAAATAGCGCCCCAACTCGGAAATCTCGTCGTCACCTGCCTCTTCGCGCACCTGCGTGTCGAGATCGCCTTCACCCACCCGTTGCGCCGCCGAGGTGAGTCGTCCCACGGGCCGCGACAGCCGCTCGGCAAACCACATGCCCAGCCAGATCGCGGCGAGGATGAGAATGAGCGCGAAACCGAAATAGACCAGCCCGAACTCGAACAGCACCCGCCCCCGCTCGCTCTCGCGTTGATTGTAAAATGCCGCCGTCTCCTGCGTCTCGTCGAGCAGGTTGAGGATGTCGCCATCCACCGTGCGGCTCACATAGAGCAAACGGTTGGCAAAGGCGGCGAGCGGCAGCAGCGCGCGGAACTCGTTATTATCCCAGTCGCGGATCACCAGCGCACCCTGCTCGCGCGCCTGCGCGATCTGGTCCGCAGTCGGCTCCTCGTAGTCGAACAGGTAGGAGCGCTCGCCGCGGGCGCGGATCTCGCCGGTGCCGTCGATCACGAACGCTTCCTTGAGGCCGCGCTGGATCTCGCGCTGGCCCGAGGACAGTACCTGCCGGATATCACCATCGCTCATGAAGACCGAGGCGCGGCGCGTGCCGTCGATCACCCGTTTGAGCACCCGCGCATCGGCCAGCAGGTCGCGGCGGTGTTCGTCCTCGTAGGCCTTGGCGGCGGCGACCGAGCTGTCCACGACGCGGCCCACCCGCTCGGAAAACCACGCCTCCAGCCCCATGTTGATCGACAGCATCGCGAACACCGCCACCGCCACTGTCGGCAGGATCGCCATCACTGCGAACACGCCGGTCAAACGCAGGTGTAGCTTCGATCCCGCCGAGCGCGAGCGCCGTGCCGCGATCATCCGCGCGACCCGTTGCAACACCAGCCCGGCGACGATCAGCACGTAGATCATGTCGGCCAGCAGCACCAGCCGCAGCGCCCCCGACCCGCTGCCGCGGTCGAGCGGGCCCATCACCATGTAGGTCAGCACCGCCAGCGCCGGGCCGGTAAGAACGAGACCGAACGCCCCCCAGTTGCGTAACTTCCGCAACCGGCGTGGCCCGAGCCAGCCGCGCCTGCCCGCGCGCAATCCGCGTGTCGCCAGCGCCACGATCCTCTCCCATCATACAGTGGACGCAGCCACGCTCACCACGAAACCTAGGGGCGAGGCCGAGTGTGCGCCCTGATCGTCACAGTGCTGTTGCAGGTTTACATCAACTTGCGGCGGCGAGTCACGCGAATATCCAGATCGGTGATCTTCTTGCGCAGGGTATTGCGATTGATCCCCAATAGCTCGGCGCAGCGGATCTGGTTGCCACCGGTGGCCTCGAGCGCAATCTCGATGAGCGGTGCCTCGATCTCGCGCAGGATCCGGCCGTGCAGCCCAGGGGGCGGCAGGTCGGCGCCGTGCAGGTCGAAATATCGCCGCAGATGCGCCGTGACCGCGCCGGTCAGCGTCTCGCTGCGGCCCGGCTGGATCACCGGCTCGGCGCGCGGCTGGTTGCCGAGGATGGCGGCGATCTCGGCGCGGCCGATCTCCTCGGTCTGGGCGGTGAGCGCGATCCGGCGCACCGCGTTCTCGAGCTGGCGGACATTGCCCGGCCAGCTATAGGCACGCATCATCTCCAGCGCGTCCTCGGAAAAATGCCGCTCGGGCTGGCCGGGCCGGAGGTCGCGGCCCAGGAAATGACCGGCAAGCAGCTCGATATCCTCGATCCGGTCGCGCAAGGATGGCACCTCGATCGTCACCCCGCTCAGCCGGTAATACAGGTCCTCGCGCAGCCGTCCCTCCTCGAGCGCGGTGGCGGGCGAGATGCGGCTGGTGGCCATGAAGCGCGGTGCGTGCTCGCCGGGTGCGTCCATCATCCGCACTACGCGACCCTGCGCCTCCTGCGGCAGATCGCTCACCTCGTCGAGCACCAGCGTGCCACCACGCACTCGCGCCATCACCTGCGACGGCCCGTCGAGATCGTGCAGGTCCGGCGCCGTCACCGTGGCCAGCGGCAGCGTGCGCCGATCAGAATAATCGTGGATCGCGTGCGCCACCAGCGACTTTCCGGTGCCCGATTCGCCGCAGATCATCACCGGCAGATCGCTGTGCATGACCTGCGCCACCACCTTGTAGAGCCGCTGCATAGCCGGGCTGCGCCCTACAAGCGGCAGTTCCTCGGGCCGCTCGTCTTGCCGGGCCGTCGCCGGTGCCCGCTCGCGCGCCTCGAGCGCCCGCGCGGTACGCTTCATCAGGTCGGGCAGGTCGAACGGTTTTGGCAGGTAGTCGAACGCCTCCGCTTCGGCGGCCTTGATCGCGGTCATGATGGTGTTCTGCGCCGAGATCACGATCACCGGCAGGCCGGGCCGGTCCTCGGCGATCTTGGGCAGCATCTCCAACCCGTTTCCGTCGGGCATCACCACGTCCGATATCACCACGTCGCCGCGCCCCTCGCCGACCCAGCGCATTAGCGTGGTCAGGCTCGAGGTGGCGTGCACCCGGCAGCCCGCCCGCGTCAGCGCCTGCGTCAGAACCGTGCGGATCGTGCGGTCGTCATCGGCGACCAGGACCGTGCCGTCCATGGGTCAGTCTCCCTCTTCCTGCGCATCGGCGCGTTGCAACGATATGCGGAACACGGTGCGGCCCGGAACAGAGCTGACCGAGATCCAGCCGCCATGCTCCGAGATGATCTTGGCCGCCAGCGCCAACCCCAGGCCAGTGCCGTTCTCGCGGCCCGAGACGAAGGGCTCGAAAATCTCCTCGGCGATGTCGGGCGGCAGGCCGGGGCCGTCGTCGATGATCTCGATCTGCAGTGGTAGCGCCAGCCCCGCCCCGTCGTTGCGCCGCACGCGAAGCGCGCCGTCGTAATAGGTGTGCAGCCGGATCGTTCCCTTGCCGTCCGGTGCCGCCTCGGCCGCGTTTTTCAGCAGGTTGAGCACCACCTGCAAAAGCTGATCACCATCGCCGAGCGCGTGCGGCAGCGAGGGGTCGTATTCCTCGACAAAGCGCATCCCCGCCGCGAACCCCACCATCGCGGAGCGCCGCGCGCGGTCGAGCACATCGTGCAGGTTCACCCTCCGCAGTACCGGGCGCGTGACATTGCCGAATTGCTCGACCCGGTCCAGCAGTCCGACGATGCGGCGGCTCTCGCCGACGATGAGATCGGTCAGTTCGCGATCCGCTGCGCTTGCATTCATCGACAGAAGCTGCGCCGCGCCGGTGATCCCCGCCAGCGGGTTCTTGATCTCGTGGGCCAGCATCTCGGCCATGCCGATGGCCGAGCGCGCGGCGGCCTTTACGCCGCTTTTCTGCGCCATCCGCCCGGCAAGCTCGCGCGGGGCGAGCAGGATCAGCATCTGCCCCGGTGCGCCCGCCAGCGGCGCGACCTGCAGGTTGCACAGCATCGGCGCGCGCGCCCCGGTGCCGATATCGACATCGTTGACGAAAAGCGGTGCGCCACTGGCCCGTGCGCGCTCGAACGCTTCCTCCAGCGGCGCATCGACGGCCAGCCGGTCCCAGACCGGCTCGCCCGCCACGGCGCGCTGCGACACCAGCATGAAGCCCTCCGCCGCCGGATTGATCCGCACGATCCGGTCGTCGGCATCGACCACCAGTGCGGGAACCGGCAGCGACGCCCAGAGCGGCTCCTCTGCGGTGTCCGTGCTCATGCCGCGCACCGCAAGCCGATGGCCTCTGGCAGGAGCCGCGCCACCGCGTCCGGGGCGGCGGTCAAAACCTGGCGGCGCAGGACTTGCGGCGTGCCGGCGTGGTCCATGTACCAGCCCAGGTGCTTGCGCGCCACGCGCCCGCCCAACTCGCGCCCGTAGAAGGACAGCATCGCGTCGTGATGCGCGGCCATCATCTCCGCCAGCGCGTCGCCTTGTGGCACCGCCGGTGCCTTCGCGCCCCAGAGTTCCGCCGCCACCTGCGCCAGCAGCCAGGGCTTGCCTTGCGCGCCCCGTCCGATCATCACCCCGTCCGCGCCGCTCAGCCTCAGTGCCGCGCGCGCCGAGGCGCTGTCCACGATATCACCGTTGATCACCACCGGCACGCTGACCGCCTCCTTGACCGCGCGCACCGCCGCCCAGTCGGCATGGCCCTTGTAGAACTGGCACCGCGTCCGCCCGTGCACCACGATCATCGACACCCCCGCCGCCTCTGCGCGCGCGGCGATCTGCGGCGCGTTGAGGCTCGCGTGATCCCAGCCCAGCCGCATTTTGAGCGTCACCGGCACGTCAACAGCATCTACCACCGCCTCGACCAGCCGGAGCGCGTGCCCGGGGTCGCGCATCAGTGCCGATCCGGAAGCGCCGGCGCCGCGCGCCCGCGTCACCTTCTTGGCCGGACAGCCCATGTTGATGTCGATGATCCGCGCCCCCTCGCCCGCCAGCATCCGCGCCGTCTCGGCCATTGGTCCGGCCTCGCAGCCCGCGATCTGCACCGAGGTGTCGGCGGCACCGAGGCCCAGCTCGGCCTTTTCGCGCACACCGGGCCGCGCCGACAGCATCTCGCGGCTCGCGATCATCTCGCTCACCACCAGTCCGGCACCAAAGCCGCTCACCAGGTCACGGAACGGCAAGTCCGTGATTCCCGCCATCGGCGCCAGCAGCACCGGCGGTGCGATCACTCTGTCGGCTAGTGAGAACATCTTTGCCCAATCCCTGTGCAACGCCTCTCTTGTAGCCGCCTGCCCCGACTTGCACAACGTGGCAAGGGGAGATTTGGCCAGCTTGCCCGAGGGGTTGCCTATAAAATGGGCAGTTACGCCGCCATTGCGCTTGCGCTTGGCGCGACGTAATCAAGATGCCATGACACGCGCCGCCCTCATCGTCGCCGCAGGCCGCGGCACCCGCGCGGGCGGGGACCTGCCCAAGCAATGGCAGCCGCTCGCGGGCCGTCGCGTGCTCGATTGGACGCTGGCCGCGCTCACCCCCCATGTCGCGCGTGTCGTCCTTGTGCTGCACCCTGACGACATGGAACGCGCGCCCGCAGGCGTCGAGGCCGTGCCCGGCGGGGCCACCCGTGCGGCCTCGGTTCGCGCGGGGCTAGAGAACCTCGCGGCGCACGGAATCATGCCGCGCCATGTACTGATCCACGACGCCGCCCGCGCCACCCCGCCGCGCGGGGTGATCGAGGGGGTGATCGCCGCGCTCGACGCGGGCGCGCCCGCCGCCGCCCCGGCACTGCCCGTGACCGATGCGCTCTGGACCGGCGCGGAAGGCTATGTGACGGGCACGCAGGATCGAATCGGGCTATATGCGGCGCAGACGCCACAGGGGTTTGATTTCGCGGCCATCCTCGCCGCGCACCGCGCCCATGACGGCACCGCCGCCGATGATGTCGCCGTGGCCCGCGCCGCTGGGCTGCCAGTGACGATCACACCGGGCGATGCGGACAATCTCAAGATCACCCACGCGGAGGATTTCGCGCGGGCGGACCGGATATTGGGGGCTACGATGGATATTCGCGTTGGCACAGGCTTTGACGTGCATCGCTTCGGGCCGGGGGATCATGTCATGCTCTGCGGCGTGGCCGTGCCGCACGCGCGCGGGTTGCAGGGCCATTCCGATGCCGATGTCGGGTTGCACGCGCTCACCGACGCAATCTACGGCGCGCTGGCCGAGGGCGATATCGGGCGGCATTTCCCGCCCTCCGACCCGCAATGGAAAGGCACCGAAAGCCATGTCTTCCTGCGCCACGCGGCGAGGCTCGCTGCCGACAAGGGGTTCAGGATCAACAACATGGACGTAACCCTCATCTGTGAAGATCCCAAGATCGGCCCCCATGCGCAGGTCATGCGCGCGGCCATCGCGGGGATGACCGGCGTGGCCCCTGACCGCGTCTCGGTCAAGGCCACGACAACCGAACGGCTGGGCTTCACCGGGCGCGGCGAAGGGATCGCCGCGCAGGCCGCCGTCATGCTGATGAAAGGCCCCGCATGACCCATCTCATTGCCACCTTTCTCTATGTCGGCCACCTGCGCCCCGCCCCCGGCACATGGGGTTCGCTGGCGGCTCTACCGATGGCGTGGGCGCTGCACGTGCTGGGCGGGCCGGTGTTGCTCACGCTGGGCGTTCTCGTCGCCTTCGTATCGGGATGGTGGGCCACCGCGTTGGAAACACAAGGAAAAGACAATCACGACCCTTCCGAGATCGTGATCGACGAGGTGGCGGGCCAATGGCTCGCCCTCCTGCCCGTCTCGGTCGGCGCGGCCCATGCTGGTGTAGCGGTGACCGCGCTGTGGCCAGGCTGGGTGGTGGCCTTCGTGGCCTTTCGCCTGTTCGACATCTGGAAGCCGGGTCCGATCGGCTGGGCCGACCGGCGCGGCGATGCGCTGGGTGTGATGCTCGACGACATCCTCGCAGGCCTTGCGGCGGCGCTCTGCGTGATACTGGGGGCATGGGTCGCGCACGGGATATTCGCATGAAGATTGCCGCGCAAATTCTTGATATAGCGCGGGAACGTGGCGTAATGATCGCCACCGCCGAGAGCTGCACCGGCGGCATGGTCGCGGTGGCGCTGACGGACGTGGCGGGCTCTTCAGCGGTGGTGGAGCGCGGCTTCGTCACCTATTCCAACGCCGCTAAGATCGAAATGCTGGGCGTCTCACCCGGCACGCTCGCCGCCCACGGTGCCGTATCCGAGGAGGTCGCCCGCGAGATGGCCGAGGGCGCGCTCGCCCATAGCGGCGCGCAGCTTGCCGTGGCGATCACCGGCATCGCCGGACCTGGAGGTTCGGAGCACAAACCTGAAGGTCGGGTTTGCTTCGGGCTGGCCATGGCTGGCCACCCGACGCAGGCCGAGACACGGGAGTTTGGGCCGCAGGGCCGCGCCGAGGTGCGCCGCCTGTCGCGCGATCACGCGCTGGTCTTGCTGGCCGAAAGCCTGCGTTGATTTTTTGCCTCTTGTCACCGCAGACGGTAAAATTCCTGCATAAATACGCGCCAGTTTGCAATTTGCCCGTGAATTGATCGCGCTACCATGGCATTGCTGCTTTTTTCCTCGAGCGGACTGCGCTTCACCACATCCGACGCAAATGGGATGGGGATATTTTCCAATGAACGCAGCGGATACTGCTTGGATTATCGTCGCGACGGCGCTCGTGCTGTTCATGACTCTACCGGGGCTGGCATTGTTCTATGGCGGTCTCGTTCGTGCCCGGAATGTGCTCAGCGTCTTCATGCAGTGCTACGCGATTGCCTGTCTGATGAGCGTTCTGTGGTTCGTGGCGGGTTACTCGATCGCGTTTGGCGAGGGTAACGCCATCTGGGGCGGCGCGGGCAAGGCGCTGCTGCGCGGCATCACCGCTGACAGCCTCTCGGGCACCCTGCCCGAGGTTCTGTTCTTCATGTTCCAGATGACATTCGCGATCATCACCCCGGCACTGATCGTGGGCGCCTATGTCGAGCGCATCGGTTTCGGCTTCGTTCTGCTGTTTTCGACGCTCTGGATGCTGCTGTGCTATGCGCCCGTGGCGCACTGGGTATGGGGCGGCGGGTTCCTGGCGGATGGTGGGATTTTCGGCGCCATGGGTGTCCGGGATTTTGCCGGCGGCATCGTGGTGCACGAAACCGCAGGCCTGGCCGCGTTGATCCTCGCCATAACGCTCGGGCCGCGCAGAAACCGCACCACTCCGCCGCACAGCCCCGGCCTTGTCATGGTTGGGGCCGCGATGCTCTGGGTGGGCTGGTTCGGCTTCAATGGTGGCTCGCAGCTTGCCGCCGATGGCGGCGCGGCGATGGCCCTTACCGTCACGCATATCTCGGCGGCCGCGGCATCGCTTTCATGGGCGTTGTGGGAAAAGATCAAGTTCGGGCGGGCGTCTCTTGTGGGCATGGTCACCGGCACAATCGCGGGGCTGGCCTCGATCACGCCCGCCAGCGGCTTCGTCGGGCCGCTCGAGGCGCTGATCATCGGTGCCGTGGCCGGTATCCTCTGCCAGGAGGCGGTCAACCTGATCCGCGACAGGCTGAACATCGACGACACGCTCGATGTCTTTGCCGTGCATGGCGTCGGCGGCATTTTCGGCACGGTGATGATCGCGGTCTTTGGCGCCGGAAGCTGGGCCGCGCAACTGGGATCGCTTGCCATCGTCGGCGTATTCACCGCCGTGGTGACCTATGCCCTGATAAAGATCGTGGGTGCCATCACCCCGCTGCGCGTCGATGCGGAAACGGAGACCAACGGCCTCGACCTGAGCGTGCATGGCGAAAGGGCCTATGACATGACAAGCTAGGGCGGCTGGGGCGCGGGCGGCTCGCAGCCCGCGCTCAACCGTAGAGCGCCTGCGCGCGGACCTCGAAGGCGCGCACGATCCGCTTCATCGCCTCGTGAAAGAACATCTCGGCCGCGGATTGCAAAAATCTGTTCTTGAACGCGAAATCCACGTCGAAACTGACCTCGCAGCCGCCTTCGGCCTCGGCAAAGGACCAATTCGAGCGCATGTGCCGGAATGGACCGTCGAGATACTCGGTCTCGATCCGCCTGTCATCGGGCCATAGCACCACGCGACTGCCGAATCGCTCGCGGAACACCTTGAAGCTGATGACGAGATCGGCCTCCATCACCTCTGAGCCGTCCGCCTGCGGCGTTACCTTGCGCACCCGTGCCGCCGCTGTCCACGGCAGGAACTCCGGGTAGCGTGCCACGTCAGCGACCAGCGCATACATCTGGTCTGCCGTGTAAGGCAGGTGGCGCGTTTCGGAATGTGATGGCATCGCGCCCCCCGGTTTTCCCGTGACAGTGGCGCGGTTTCTCCTAGACTGGGCGCGGATTTTCAAGGGGAAGACATGCCGCAGCGCAGCTACGTGATCGACACGCTCATTTCTGCCAAGCGCATCGCCGCCCGCATCGAGGCGCTGTCGGAGGAGATCGAGGCGGAATTCGCCGGGACGGAAAAGCTCGTGGTGGTGGGGCTGTTGCGCGGCTCATTCATCTTCATCGCCGATCTGGTGCGCGAACTCGATCTGCCCGTGGAGGTGGATTTCGTGGAAACCTCGTCCTACGGCAACGCCATGGAATCGAGCCGCGAGGTGCGCATTCTCAAGGACCTGCGTGGCGATATCGCGGGGCGAGATGTGCTGGTGGTCGAGGATATCGTAGATACCGGGCACACGCTCGCCCACGTGCTCAACCTTCTGAAAAGCCGCAAGCCCGCGCGCCTCAAGACCATCGCGCTGCTCGACAAGCCGTCGCGGCGCGAGGCGGATATACGGGCCGATTGGATCGGCTTCGAGATCCCCGACGAATTCGTCGTGGGCTACGGTATCGACTATGCGCAGCGCAACCGAAACCTGCCCCATATCGGTGCCGTGCGGTTCACCGACCCATGAACATAAACTGGCTCTTGCGGATGGCGCGATGGGCACGCCGTCCGCCGGGGCCGCGCACGGTGCGGCTGTGGCTCATCGTCATCGGCATTGGCCTCGCCTTGGCCGGGATCGAACTTTTCTTTGGCTGGCCCGAAGCGCTCACGCTCGAGCCGCGCCGCTCGATCATGCGGCCCTAAACGCGGTGCACGCAGGCGTTGCTCACGAGCCAATCTCCACGACTTGACCGCCGGTTGAGCGAATTATCACTTTGAGAACGGAGTAATCGGCGTAAACTTGCCTATATTGGAATTGGTCTATTCATCGGGGGGAAGCCATGTTTACGCAGGTGAAATCCGTCCTCGCCCTAATTGGGGCCCTGTTCCAGCGGCTTGCCGCAATCAGTCTCGTCCTGTCTGCCCTGGCGCTCGTGGCGGCCACCACCGCCGCTGCCGTCGGTGCTTTGCCGTGGCTGGAGTTCGAGGTCGCGTTCGGCGGCAAATCCTACGCCAATGCCGGGCAAATTGCTCAGATCGGCGTGACGGTCCTGGCGGTGCTTTTGTGTTTCTACCTGCCATCGAATGCCCGGATCATGGCGCTGGAGACCTCGCATCGCCGCTTTGATATCGGGATGCGGGACATCGCCCGCGCCTATCACGCCGCCCATGCCGCCGACCGCGAGGGCGTGTTTCACCTGTCCTCGGAGTTCGACGCGGTGCGTGAGCGGTTGGCTTGGCTGCGTGAACATCCTGATCTCGGCGGACTGGAGCCCGGACTTCTGGAGGTCGCGGCACAGATGTCGCATATCAGCCAGGAGCTTGCCGATGTCTATTCCGAGGAAAAGGTGGCACGCGCGCGCCAGTTCCTGCACCAGCGGCAGGAAGAGGTGGCCGCGTTCAACGACCGGATCGAGCGCGCCAAGGCTGTCTCTCAGGAATTGCGCCACTGGGCGCACGAGGTCGAGCTTGAAGAGAGCGTCGCGGCGAGCCAGCTTGCCCGGTTGCGCGAGGATCTTCTGGCCGTGCTGCCCGAGCTTGGCATCGAGGAGGTGTTGCGCGCCGACGGCACCGTCATCGATATCCCCCGCAAGGCCGCGGAATAGCACCCTGCCCCCGCGTTTCGCGTTTGACGGGCCGCGCGGGGTGGGGCATGTGGTCTTGCATGGCCAAACCTTCCACCACATTCACCTGCACGGCCTGTGGCGCGAGCCACGCACGCTGGTCGGGGCGCTGCGATGCCTGCGGCGCGTGGAACTCCATCGCCGAGGAGTCGCCCCTGTCGGCGGGGCCGGCCGGCCGGAGCCTCGGGGCGCGGCGCGGTGCGGCGCTCGCGCTCAGCGATCTGGCAACAGAGGAGGCTCCGCCGCCGCGCACCTGCTCGGGGATGGCCGAGCTCGACCGCGTGCTGGGCGGGGGCCTTGTGCCGTCGAGCGCGGTGCTGGTCGGCGGCGATCCCGGTATCGGCAAGTCCACGCTGCTGTTGCAGGCCGCCGCGCGCTTTGCCTGCGCGGGGCTATCGACACTCTACGTCTCGGGCGAGGAGGCCAGCGCACAGGTGCGGATGCGCGCCCAGCGGTTGGGGCTGGAAAGCGCGCCGGTGCGGCTCGCCGCCGCCACCAGCCTGCGCGACATCCTCACCACGCTCGACACCGAGCGTCCCGATCTCGTGATCATCGATTCGATCCAGACCATGTGGTCGGACACGATCGAGTCGGCCCCCGGCAGCGTCGCGCAGGTGCGCGCCGCCGCGCATGAGCTCACGAGCTTTGCCAAGCGGCGGGGCGCGAGTGTCATCCTCGTGGGCCACGTCACCAAGGACGGCCAGATCGCGGGCCCCCGCGTGGTCGAGCACATGGTCGATTGCGTGCTGTATTTCGAGGGCGAGCGCGGGCATCAGTTCCGTATCCTGCGCTCGGTCAAGAACCGCTTTGGTCCGGCCGACGAAATCGGCGTGTTCGAGATGACGGGCGCGGGGCTTGCCGAGGTCGCCAACCCCTCGGCGCTGTTTCTCGCCGGGCGCGGCGCGCCGGCCCCCGGCTCGGTGGTGTTCGCCGGGATCGAGGGCACGCGGCCCCTGCTGGTCGAGGTGCAGGCGCTGGTGGCCCCCACGCCCCACGCCCAACCCCGCCGCGCGGTGGTAGGATGGGATGGCGCCCGGCTTGCCATGGTCCTCGCGGTGCTCGAGGCGCGATGCGCCATCCCGTTTGCCGGGCTCGATGTCTATCTCAACGTGGCGGGGGGCTTGCGCATCACCGAGCCAGCCGCCGATCTCGCTGTCGCCGCCGCGTTACTCAGCGCGCGAGAGGATGTGGCCCTGCCGCCCGAGACTGTAATATTCGGCGAAATAAGCCTCTCGGGTGCGCTGCGCCCGGTGGGCCAGACCGAAAACAGGTTGAAAGAGGCGCGAAAACTTGGTTTCACGTCTGCAATCCTTCCGTCGGACGACAAGACCGGCGGACAGAGCGGCCTCAGCCTGACCCGGATGGGTGATCTGACCGCGTTCGTGGGTGATGTTTTCGGCGCAGGGTAGGCGCCAGCAGGAACAGGACGAGGCATGGACGGTTTCACCATCATCGACGGGGTCGTTGCCCTCTTTATCGTGCTCTCGGCGCTTCTCGCCTATTCTCGGGGTTTCGTGCGCGAAGCACTGGCCATCGCGGGCTGGGTGGCGGCAGGGATCGTTGCCTTCGTCTTTGCGCCGCAGGTAGAACCGCTGGTCAAGGAAGTGCCGGTTGTGGGCGAGTTCATCGCCGACAGTTGCGAATTGTCGATGATCGGTGCGTTTGCCGTGGTCTTTGCCTTGGCGCTCATCATCGCATCGCTCATCACGCCGCTGTTTTCCTCGCTGGTGCAGCGTTCAGTACTCGGCGGCCTCGATCAGGGGGTGGGCTTCGTCTTTGGTGTGGCGCGCGGGGTGCTGCTCATTGCCATCGCCTACTTCGTATACGAGACGGTGATTTCCTCCCAATCGATCGCCATCATCGACAACAGTCGATCGGCACAAGTGTTCTCGCAACTGACCGATACCGTGGCCGCGCAAAAGCCCGAGCAGGCGCTGGGATGGATCACCACGCAGTACGAGCAGCTCGTCGGCAATTGCGACGCGCCCTGAAACGAGCTACGCCGCTTTGACCGCGCGCCGATCGGGATCCTTTCGTGATAGTTTCGTGACATGACCCGGCCAACCGCGTATGAGGTGGGCCAAGCGACATCCACGGATTCGGAGCTGCCCTTGTCCACGTCCGCACCTATGCCCCCCGCCCACCCGTTCGACGACGACAAGCTGCGCGAAGAATGCGGGGTTTACGGCGTAATCGGCCTGACTGACGCCGCGAACTTCGTGGCGCTCGGATTGCACGCATTGCAACACCGCGGTCAGGAGGCCGGCGGCATCGTCAGCCACGACCCAGAGCTTGGCTTCAACTCGGTTCGTCGCTTCGGCTATGTGCGCGACAATTTCACCCGCCAGTCGCTCATGGAGGCGCTGCCGGGGCCGCTGGCCATCGGCCATGTGCGTTATTCCACCGCCGGTTCCAAAGGCGCGGCGATCCGCGACGTGCAACCCTTTTTTGGCGAATTCTCGATGGGTGGCGCGGCGATTGCCCATAACGGCAACATCACCAATGCCGACGCGCTGCGCCGCGAGCTGATCGAGCGCGGCTCGATCTTCCAATCCGGCTCGGACAGCGAATGCATCATCCATCTGATGGCCCGCTCGCTGCAACGCAATATCCCCGAGCGGATGGAGGATGCGCTGCGCCGGGTCGAGGGGGCGTTCTCGGTGGTGGCGATGACCCGCTCCAAGCTCATGGGCGTGCGCGACCCGCTGGGCGTTCGCCCACTGGTGCTGGGCCAGTTGGGCGAAGGCTGGGTACTCAGTTCCGAGACCTGCGCGCTCGACATCATCGGCGCGCGCTTTGTGCGCGAGATCGCGCCGGGCGAGATGGTTGTCATCTCCGCAACCGGCGAGGTCGAGAGCCATTTCCCCTTCCGTCGCCAGAAACCGCGGTTCTGCGTGTTCGAGCATGTCTATTTCTCACGCCCCGACTCGATCATCGGCGGTCGCTCGGTCTACGAGACGCGTCACCAGATCGGGGTGGAATTGGCGCGCGAGGCGCCGGTAGAGGCCGATCTCGTCTGTCCTGTGCCCGATAGCGGCACGCCTGCGGCCATCGGCTACAGCCAGGAATCGGGTATTCCCTTTGCCATGGGGATCATTCGCAACCAGTATATGGGCCGCACCTTCATCGAGCCGACCGAGCAGATCCGCAACATGGGTGTGCGCCTCAAGCTTAACGTCAACCGCGCCCTCATCGAGGGCAAGCGGGTGATCCTCGTCGATGACAGCGTTGTGCGCGGCACCACCAGCCGCAAGATCAAGGAAATGATCCTTGATGCCGGGGCAGCCGAGGTGCATTTCCGTATCGCCAGCCCGCCCACGGCATGGCCGTGTTTCTATGGCGTGGACACGCCGCAGCGCGAGAAACTGCTGGCCGCGACCATGTCCGAGGACGAGATGCGCGAACATCTCAACGTGGACAGCATCCGCTTCATCTCACTCGACGGGCTCTACCGCGCCGTCGGCGAGGCGGGTGGGCGCGATGCCGCATGTCCGCAATACTGCGATGCCTGCTTCTCGGGCGACTACCCGGTGGCACCGACGGACATGATCGAGAAGGGCTTTGAGCTGAAGGCCGCCGAATAGGCCCTCCCAGCAGGCGGAGTTCTGCCGCAGCGCAGAATTCCGCTTTCGCACGCGTGTCGACAGGCGTAGGGCGCAGGTCCGTAGACGGATCACAGGACCATCATGACAGACCAGACAGAGAGCCCCGCGACAACCCTCGCCGCGGCTACGCAAAAGAACGCGTTGCCTAATGAGCGTCTGATCCTTCTGGGCACGATGCACGGCCCCGGCAGCGCGCGGGCCCTATTGCGCGTCGGTGGGCGCGTCGAGACCGTGACCAGCGGCGACCGCATTGACGGGGGCACCGTGGCGGCGATCGGCGACGGGGTGCTGATTCTCGCCCGCGGGCGCACGACCGAGCGCCTCGCCCTGCCCGGGATTTGACGTCCTGTCCTTCGTCGCGCAGAAAACGGGCATGACACCGCCTGCCCTATGGTTTCGTCCGCACCACTTTCTCTGTGCCCTCGGCTTTGCCGGCGCGGGCTATTCCGACGCGTTCACCGCCAACATGACGCGAATCGTGCGCGACGGGCTACGCGCGCCGGGTGGCGACGAGACGGTGATCGAGGTGGCGGGCGCGGCGGATGATATATGCACCCCCTGCCCCAAGCGGCGCGGCGCGCTCTGCGTCAGCCAGGAGAAGATCGCAGCGCTCGACGCGCGTCACGCGGCGGCGCTCGGACTGCGCGCGGGTGCGCGGCTGACATGGGGCGAGGCGCAGGATCTCATCAGGCGTGCAGTTGCCCCCGGCGATCTGGGCAAGCTCTGTGACGGTTGCCAGTGGCTGGAGCTTGGGCTGTGCGAGGCAGCCCTCGCCCGCCTTCATGATGCCAAATGAAAAGGCCGCCCCCGGATGCCCGGGTGCGGCCTGAGTATCGGTTTTAACCGCAGGCTCAGCCGCGCGCCGACAGCGCCTTCCAGCCACCCCAGACGACCATCGCCGCGAGCACGGCCTTGACCGCGTCACCCAGCAGGAATGGGCTCATCCAGTAGGTCCACAGTTCCGGCATGGTCTTGCCCATCACCGCGGCAGGCCAGGCGAGCCCGGGCAGGTAGAGCAGCGCCGAGATCGCGACGCCGCAAATCGCGGTGCTCACGACCCCGCGCGCGAGCCCGCGCTCGACCGCGAGGCCAGCAAGCCACGCCATACCGACAAAGCCATAGAGGAACCCGGCGGTCGGCCCGACCAGCGCCGCACCGTTCATGCCGTTCGCAAAGACCGGCAGCCCCATCGCCCCCTCGGCGAGATAGGCCAGCAGCGCCGCCGCCCCGAGCCGCGAGCCGAAGGTCAGCCCGACGACCAGGATCGCCAGTGTCTGGAGCGTCAGCGGCACCGGAAAGAACGGCACGCTCACTTGCGCCGCCAGCGCGATGAAGAGCGATCCTCCCAGAACCAGACCCGCCTTGCGTACAAGGCCCTCGTGGCCGATCACGGCCTGCGTCAGTGTTTGTTCGCGCATCACGCGTCCCTCCTGTTTCCGTCCCGGACCGACTTTTTCGCCGCACTGCGTCAAAAGTCAAGCGATTGTCCTTGATCCGATCACGCGAGAGTGGGATTTGGCTTTCATGACAGACCTGCATGATTTCCCGATCGCCCTCGTCACCGGCGCGTCCCGGGGCCTTGGGGCCGCGATGGCCGAGGCGCTTGCCCCCACCCATCACGTGGTTGCCGTGGCGCGCACAGTGGGCGGACTCGAGGAGCTTGACGACCGTATCCGCGCTGCGGGCGGACAGGCCACGCTCGCGCCCATGGACATTACCACGCGCGACGCGATGGCACAGCTTTGCCGCTCGATCCACGACCGCTGGGGACGGTTGGCACTTTGGATACACACCGCCGTTCACGCAGCGCCCCTCAGCCCCGCCGACCATGTAGATGCGCGCGACCTCGAGCGCTCCATCGCCACCAATATCAGCGCCACGGGCATTCTCATTCCCTACGTCGCGCCACTTTTGGGCCTCGAGGGACAGGCGGTGTTCCTCGACGATCCGCGCGCGGGCGAGAAATTCTTCGGCGCCTACGGCGCGACCAAGGCGGCGCAGATTGCGCTCGCCCGAAGCTGGCAGGCCGAAACTGCCCGGACCGGCCCCCGCGTGCATATCCTCGCGCCCGCACCGATGGCCACGGCGACGCGCGCGCGCTTTTTCCCCGGCGAGGACCGCGAGACGCTCGCCCATCCCCGCGACGAGGCGGCGCGCCTGTTGGCCTCGCTCGGCTGAGCATCGCTGCCCGCTTGTTGCCGCGCGGCGCAGGCGTTAGACAGGCCGCAGGACAGGGCAAGCAGCGGACAGGGCGGGCGACATGCGCATTCTTATTACCAACGACGACGGCATCAACGCGCCCGGGCTTGCCGTGCTGGAAGAGATTGCCACCGCGCTCGCCGGGGACGGGGGCGAGGTCTGGACCGTGGCCCCGGCGTTCGAGCAATCGGGCGTCGGGCACTGCATCTCCTACACGCGGCCCATGATGATCTCGCAGATGGCCGAGCGCCGGTTTGCCGCCGAGGGCAGCCCTGCCGATTGCGTGCTCGCGGGGCTGCACGACGTGATGAAGGATGCCCGCCCCGATCTTGTGCTCTCGGGCGTCAATCGCGGCAACAACGCCGCCGAGAACGCGGTCTATTCCGGCACCGTGGGCGGGGCCATGGAGGCGGCGCTCCAGGGCGTGCCGGCGGTGGCGCTCAGCCAGTATTACGGGCCAAAAATCCGCGAACTCGACGACCCATTCGAGTGTGCCCGCACCCACGGCCTGCCGGTGCTGCGCCGCCTGCTGGACAAGGGGGTATGGACGCAAGACGATTATGGCATCTTCTACAACATCAACTTCCCTCCTTGCCCCGGGTCCGAGGTAAGGGGCATCCGCGCCGCGCGGCAGGGCTTTCGCCGCGACATGGGCTTTGGTGTGCAGCCGCATGTGGCACCTTCGGGGCGACGTTTTCTGTGGGTTACGGGTGCGCCACAGCATGAGCCGACGAGCCCCGGCTCGGACGCGGATGTGAACCTGCAGGGCTATGTCTCGGTCACGCCGATGCGCGCCGACCTTACGGCCCATGACGCGCTGGAGGCGCTGAAGGCGATCGAATGAGCGACGAGGCCGATCATAGTGCCGAACGCCAGATGCAGTTCCTGTTCGCGCTGCGGTCCCGCGGGGTGACCGATGCGCGGGTGCTCTCGGCGATGGAGCGAGTCGACCGGGGGCGCTTCGTGCGGGGCTATTTTACCGGGCGTGCCTACGAGGACATGCCGTTGCCGATCGCCTGCGGCCAGACCATCAGCCAACCTTCGGTGGTGGGGCTGATGACGCAGGCGCTGCGGCTCTCGCCGCGCGACAAGGTATTGGAGGTGGGGACCGGCAGCGGCTACCAGGCGGCGATCCTCAGCCAGCTTGCGCGCCGTGTCTATACCGTGGACCGTCATCGCCAGCTGGTGCACGAGGCCACCGCGATCTTCAGAGAGCTCGATCTGGCCAATATCATCGCGCTCACCGCCGATGGCAGCTTCGGCCTGCCCGACCAGGCGCCGTTCGACCGCATCCTCGTGACCGCCGCCGCCGAGGACCCACCCGGACCGCTCTTGGCCCAGCTAAAGATCGGCGGTATCATGGTCCTGCCCGTAGGCCAGTCGGACACGGTGCAGAAACTCATCCGCGTGACCCGGCACGAGACCGGGTACGAATATGACGAGCTACGCCCGGTGCGTTTCGTGCCATTGGTCGAGGGGCTGGGACGCGACGGCTGAAACCGGCCGCGCAGAGGCAGGAAATGGACGAGGGACAAGGGGTATCTCAATGCGACATTTGCCACGACAGGTGGTGATCGGCATCGGTATGGCGGCGGGACTCGCGGCGTGCAGCGGGCCGCTCGACATCGACATGCGCGGCGGGTTCGGCAATGCACCGAGCACGGCCGAAGCAGCGCGCACCGCGACCGCCACGCGGCCCGAGCCGGATTCGCGCGGCATCATTTCCTATCCCGGCTACCAGGTTGCCGTGGCACGGCGCGGCGATACCCTTGCCGCGCTCGCCGCACGGATCGGTGCCGATGCCGACGAGTTGGCCCGCTACAACGGTATCCAGACCGGCGACATCCTGCGCGACGGAGAGATCGTGGCGTTGCCGCGCCGGGTGGCCGAGCCCGAGGGCGGACCCATCCGGCCCGACACCGAAATCGCGGCCCTCGCCGACCGCGCCATAGAACGCGCCGACGGCGATGGCATCGCGACCAGCACGCTCGAACCGGCGGCGCAGAGCGAGGCGGGCCAGAACGGGGCGCAGCCCATACGCCACAAGGTCGAGCGCGGAGAGACCGCCTATTCCATTGCCCGACTCTACGACGTGCCGGTGCGCAGCCTCGCCGATTGGAACGGGCTTGGCCCGTCCTTCACCGTGCGCGAGGGTCAGTTCCTGCTGATCCCCGTACCCGCGCCCGACGCACGGCCCCGGACCCGTGACGCGGAGCGAACCAAGCAGCAGCAAGAGGACACCGTCACCGCGCCCGGCGCCGGCTCGCCCACGCCCGAGCCACCGAGTGCCGCGCAGCCCCTGCCCGAAGAAGAGCCCGCCGCGCCCGAGCCGGTGGCCACGCCCGATCTTGGCCAGTCGCAGACCGACAGAAACGAGGCACGTCTCGCCCGACCGCTCGACGGCTCGATCGTGCGTGACTATGACAAGGGCCGCAATGAAGGCATCGACATCTCCGGCGCGCCCGGCGCCGAGGTGCGCGCCGCAGGCGCGGGCACCGTGGCGGCAGTGATCGAGGACAGTGACGGCCGCCCCATCGCCGTCATCCGCCACGATGGCAACCTGCTGACTGTCTATTCCAACCTTGCAGAGCTGAGCGTGGCCAAGGGCGATCAAGTGACCCGCGGTCAAACCATCGGCACACTGCCCAACTCGGGCACCCCGGCGCTGCATTTCGAGGTGCGCGACGGGATCGAGAGTCTCGACCCCAATTCGTTTCTGGGAAGTTGAGCGAGAGGGGACGGCAAACGGGAGTCGCACTTGGGGCCGACACCCTCCCCCGCGCTACCGCGCCGGCGGCGGCGGGGCCGCGCAATGCCCACCTGTGGCGGCCAGCCCTGAGCCGAGCGCAAGCATCGGCGGCGCCGTGTAAGGGTTGAGCGGGTCAGACTGCAACTGATCCAGGGCGACGAGACCCAGAATGCCCAGCCCCACGAGCATTGCCACGTGCACCCGCCTCATTTTCGCGCCTCCAGTCCCAACGCGGGTCGCAGCCGGATCCCCACCCAGGATCCGGCAAAGGCCGCTATGAACCACACCCAGCCATGCGCCGAGCCGGTGGCGACACCGCTGAAGAACGCGCCGATATTACAGCCGAACGCGAGCCGCGAACTGTAGCCCAGTACCAGTCCCGCGACGATCACCGCCACCCAGGCGCGCGCAGGCAGCACGCCGACCGGCGAGGCGAACCCCGCCCGCCACCACGCCACGAGCGCGGCGCCGCCTATGAGCCCCAGATCGGTGAGCGAGGTGACATCCGTGAGCAGACTCGCCTCGACCTGCGCGGCATTGGCCGGGGCGGACCAGAACACCGAGCCGGATAGGTCGCCGCCCACGGCCACCACCGCCTTGGCCACCCATAGCCCGAGGCCGTAGACCACACCCCATGGTTGCCCGGCCACCACGAGGTGCAGGATCGCCAACACCGCCAGCGCCAGCGCCGCCCCCCAGTAACGCGCGGGCAGACGGTGGCTGCCCTTGCGGCCCAGACGAAGCGCCAACGCCGCGATCCCCGCCAGCCCGGCGAGCGTGATCGCGAGCCCACCGGTGCCGTCAAGCGTGGCCACTGGCAAACTGCCCAGCGCCGTCCACCAGCTCAGGTGATAGGCCCCGGCAAAACTGCCGATGGCGAAGAAGGGCAGTGCCACCGCGCCGATGGCATTGCCGCTCCCGGCGTTCACGAGCGTGCCCGAGCCGCAGCCCAGCACCACCTGCATCGCCGCGCCGAAGACGAAGGCCCCGCCCACCATCGCAAAGCCAATGGGGGCGTGCGCGCCCTTCAGCTCGGCCCCGTTCGCAGCGAGAAGCGGCAGTGCCGCGCAGGCGACGATACCGATGGCCAGAAGTTGCGCCAGAAGCCCCGAGGCATCCCCCTCCAGGATCATTCGTCGCCACGGGCCGGTAAAGCCAAAACGGAACCCCTCTAGCGCAAGGCCGAAGCCGAGCCCGATGGCCAGGATTGCACCCGCGCGCGGCCCGGCACTCAGCGCCACCGCCATCACCAGCGCCGCGACGAGAACCATCACCCCCGCGCGCAACAACGCACCGGGGGCAGAGGACGGGGCCGCGTGCGCGGTGGCCTGTGTCATGGGCGCCTCAATACTTGCCGGTGATCTTGTTGAGCAGGTTCTGGATGAGGCCCGGCACGTTGGCCATCTCCAGCCCCGCGTTGGACCAGCCGACCACCGATTCCGGGTAGAGCCGCACGCCCTCGATCCCGGCGATCTCGCTCAGCGCGAACCAGTTGGTCGCCGCCCAGTGCCCGGTATTGCAGAAGGATACCAGCCGGTCGCCCTGCATGAATCCGTTCTCGGCGGCCAGTTCACGCACGAGGTCTGTCTTGATGAGCGACGGCTCGTCCTCGCCGAACCAGCGGTCATGGGTGAAATACTGCGATTGCGGGATGGTGCCGGGCCGCGCCGCCGCGCCATGCTTGGTCTCGCCCCGCCAGAACGCCTCGGGGCGGGCATCGACGAGGGTCGCCTCTTCACGCCCCTCGACAATGGCCTGCACATCCGCGCGCGTGGCCAGCCATTCGTCGGAGAAGCTCACGGTGATCGCGCTCGGCGCGATGTCGGGGGCCGCGCCGGTCTTGATCGCGGCCTCGGCTTGCTCCCACGCATTCATGCCGCCGTTGAGCACCTCCAGATCGGTGAATCCGCTGGATTTCAGCGTCCAGTAAACCCTTGCCGCCGAACCGAAATCCGTCTGGTTGCTACCCTGGTGGACGATTACCACGGGCGTGTCGGTTTCGAGGCCAAGGTTGCGAAGCACCTCGGTCAGATGCGCCTCGGTCACAAGCTCGCCGGGGTTTTCCGACGGCCCGCGAAAGAGGCCATAGGGTGCGTTGCGCGCGCCAGGGATGTGGCCCGCCTCGTAGGCGGTCGGCGCGCGGATATCGAGCACAACCGGTGCCTCGGCGGCGTCCAAAGCGTCATCGAGCGCCGCGGGGGTCGTGAGCGGGCCGTTCGACGCCTGCGCCGCCAGCGGGATCAGCGCCATCCCAAGCACCAACGCCGCCTGTTTCAATCTCGTCAGCATGGAGCCTCTCCCATCCCTGTGGTTGATGCAATCGCTTGAGACATATTCCCAGAGCCTGTCGGCAACAAGCCTGTCACAGTGATCTCACGGGCTGTTGAGCCCCGCCACGTCCCGGCGCGCGGGCTCAGGTATCGAGCGGCAGCGCCCGTTCCACTACCCGCGCGAAGAACGAGGCGCCGAGGGGCGCCACCGCGTCGTTGAAATCGAACGCCGGGTGGTGAAGTGCTGGCCCCGCGCCCTGCCCGAGAAACAGATAGGCGCCGGGCCGCTCGGCCAGCATATAGGAAAAATCCTCGGCTCCCATCTCGCGCGTGCGATCCGCGATCACGGCTGCATCTCCAACCACTTCCCGCGCGATTTCCGATGCAAATTCCGTAGTTTGCGGATCGTTTATCGTGGGCGGATAGCCGGACTCGAACTCCACTTCCGCGCGCACGCCATGTGCCGCCGCCACGCCCGCGGCCACCTCGCGCAAGCGGCGGTGCGCCATGTCCCGGACGCCCTCGGCAAAGGTGCGGATCGTCGCGCCGACATAGGCGCGTTCGGGGATGACGTTGTCGGCGCTGCCCGCGTGGATCTGCGTGACCGAAATCACGAGGTCGTCGAGCGGGTCGCGGTCGCGGGTGATAATGGTCTGAATTGCCTGGACAATCGCCACCGCCGCCGGGATGGGATCGCGCGCCTCGTGGGGCATGGCGCCGTGCCCGCCCTGCCCGATTACGTGGACATGGAGGGTATCGACGGCGGCCATGATCGGCCCTGGCGTGGTCTCGAACGTGCCCTCGGGCGCGCCGGGCAGGGTGTGGAGGGCATAGACCTCGGCCACCTCGTGGCGGTCGAGTGTGCCCTCCTCGACCATAAGCTGTGCGCCGCCCGGTCCTTCCTCGGCGGGCTGGAAGAACAGCACCGCGCGCCCGGCGTAATTTCTTGTTTCTGCAAGATATTTTGCTGCACCAAGCAACATGGTCGTGTGCCCGTCATGGCCACAGGCATGGGCGCGCCCCGGCACGGTGCTGGCGTGCTCGGCACCGGTCAGGTCGTCCATCGCGAGCGCGTCCATGTCGGCGCGCAGACCGATGGACCGACCGGGGGAGCGGCCCTCGATCACCGCGACAACGCCCGAGCGGGCGACCCCCGTTTCGATCCGGTCCACGCCGAACTCACGCAGCTTTTCCACAACGAATTCAGCGGTTTCAAAGCAATCCAGCCCAAGCTCTGGGTGGGCGTGCAGGTGCCGCCGCCACGCGGTCATTTCCTCGGCGAACCCGGCTATGCGATTGATTGCGGCCATGTCTGGACATCCCTTTCGTCTGTCGTCACGGTGGCAACAGACAGCAATTTCAAGGGCGCTGCAATGGCCGACGATACCCTTCTGCACGACCCCGATGGTGGGATGCCCCGGTTGATCGAGATCATGGCGCGGCTGCGCGATCCCGAGACGGGCTGTCCCTGGGATATCGAGCAGGATTTTGCGAGCATTGCCCCCTATACCATTGAAGAGGCTTATGAAGTTGCCGATGCCATCGAGCGGGGCGACTGGCGGGATTTGCGCGCGGAGCTGGGTGACCTGCTGTTGCAGGCGGTGTTTCATGCACAGATTGCGCGGGACAAGGGGCTGTTTGACATCGAGGATGTGGCGAACGCGATTTCCGACAAGATGATTGCCCGCCATCCCCATGTTTTCGGGGAAGAAAACCGCGACAAGAGCGCCGAGCAGCAAACCCGCGACTGGGAGGCGGTCAAGGCCGCCGAGCGCGCCGCGTCGGGCGAAAGCGGCACGCTCGACGGGGTGGCGCTGGGGCTGCCGGCGCTGTTGCGGGCGGTGAAGCTGCAGAAACGCGCCGCGCGGGTTGGATTTGATTGGCCGGAAACATCACATGTTCTCCGAAAGATAGAAGAAGAAGTTCAAGAATTACATGAGGCGTCAGAAGGGGGTAACCCGGATGAAATCGAGGAAGAATTCGGCGATCTGCTGTTCGTCATGGCCAACCTCGCGCGGCACATGAAGCTGTGTCCCGAGACCGCGCTGCGCCGCGCCAACGCCAAGTTCGCCCGCCGATTTGCCCGCATCGAGGAGCTGTTGGCCGAGGACGGACGCCGCCCCGAAGAGAGCGACCTCGCCGAGATGGACGCGATGTGGAACGCGGCCAAGGCCGAGGAGAAACTGTAGGTTCAGAGCGCGAACCGCACGGTTCGCGCGTTTCACCGCGCGGTGCGTTCAGGTATTGAACAGGAAATGCAGCACGTCGCCATCCTTGACGACGTAGCCCTTGCCTTCGGCGCGCATCTTGCCGGCCTCTTTCGCCGGGGTCTCGCCGCCGCAGGCGATGAAATCCTCGTAGGCTATGGTCTCGGCGCGGATGAAGCCCTTTTCGAAATCGCCGTGGATCACGCCCGCCGCCCGGGGCGCGGGGGTGCCCTCGGGGATGGTCCAGGCGCGCGCCTCCTTGGGGCCGACGGTGAAGTAGGTCTGAAGGTGCAGGAGCGCGTAGCCCGCCTTTATGAGCCGGTCGAGACCGGCCTCTTCTAGCCCCATCTCGGAGAGGAACATTTCCGCCTCTTCGGCGTCGAGCTGGGCGATTTCCTCTTCGATCCGGGCGGAGATGACGACATGGCCCGCGCCTTGCGCCTCGGCCATCTCTGCCACCGCGGCGGAATGGGCGTTGCCCGTGGCCGCGCTGCCCTCGTCGACATTGCAGACATAGAGTACCGGCTTCGCGGTGAGCAGCTGCAGGAGCCGCCACGCGCGGGCGTCCTCGTCATCGACCTCGACAGTCCGGGCGGGGCGGCCCTCTTCCAGCGCGGCCTGGGCGTCGGCCAGGAGCCGGTCGGCCTGCACGGCCTCCTTGTCGCCACCCTTGATCTTTCGCACCAGCCCGGCGCGGCGTTTCTCGATGGAATCGAGATCGGCCAGCATCAATTCGGTCTCGATCACCTCGACATCGGCCACCGGATCGACGCGGCCATCGACATGGGTGACGTCGCCATCCTCGAAGCAGCGCAGGACGTGGGCGATGGCATCGACCTCGCGGATATTGGCGAGGAACTGGTTGCCGAGACCCTCGCCGCGGCTCGCGCCCTTCACGAGGCCCGCGATATCGACGAAGGTCATGCGCGTGGGGATGGTCTGTTTCGACCCGGCGATCCCGGCCAGCCGGTCGAGCCGGGGATCGGGGACCGCGACCTCGCCCACGTTGGGCTCGATCGTGCAGAACGGAAAATTCGCCGCCTGCGCGGCGGCGGTGCGCGTGAGCGCGTTGAAGAGCGTGGACTTGCCCACGTTGGGCAGGCCGACGATTCCCATCTTGAAGCCCATCTGCGGCCCCCTTCGATCCTAGGTCGGGGGCATCTACGGGGCCGGGCGGGGCAAGGTCAAGCCGGGCATTGATTTTCCCCGCCGATTGCGCCAAACCCGCGCGAACGTGACAGTTGAGAGGCCGCCTCCATGACCCGCATCGACGCCAGATTCGCAGAGCTTCGCGCCGCCGGACGCAAGGCGTTCGTGTCCTACATCATGGCGGGCGACCCGGATGCCGACACCTCGCTGGAGGTGATGAAGGGGCTGCCGGGCGCGGGCGTGGACATCATCGAACTGGGCGTGCCGTTCACCGACCCGATGGCCGACGGCCCGACCATTCAGCTGGCCGGGCAGCGGGCGCTGGCGGGGGGCATGACGCTGGAGAAGACGCTGGCGATGGCGCGTGCGTTCCGCGAGGAGGACGATACCACGCCGATCGTGCTGATGGGGTATTACAACCCGATCTACAATCGCGGGGTGGACAAGTTCCTGACCGATGCCAAGGCGGCCGGGATAGACGGGCTGATCGTGGTCGATCTGCCGCCCGAGGAGGATGACGAGCTGTGCATTCCCGCGGCGAAGGCGGGGCTCAACTTCATCCGGCTGGCGACGCCCACCACCGATGACAAGCGCCTGCCCAAGGTGCTGACCAATACCAGCGGGTTTGTCTATTACGTGTCGATCACCGGGATCACCGGGGCGGCGGCGGCCGAGGCCACGGATGTCGGCCCCGAGGTGGCGCGGATCAAGGCGCAGACCGATCTGCCGGTAATCGTGGGTTTCGGCATCCGCAGCCCCGAGACCGCGCAGACCATCGCCGGGGTGGCCGATGGCTGCGTGGTTGGCTCGGCCATCGTGGGCGAGATGGCCGCGGGGCGCCCGGTGGTCGAGGTGCTGGAGTTCGTGCGCGGACTGGCGGAGGGCGCGCACCGGGCGTGAGGTGCCGCTGACCGCGGGCGGATGGTTTGCCACATCGCGCGGCGGGCGGGCAGTCGCCTCAGGCCAGGCCCATGTCGCGGGCGAGCATGGCGGCATGGGTGCGGTTGCGGGCACCGAGTTTGCGCGACAGCGTCTTGAGATGAAGCTTGACCGTCACCTCCTGGATCGAGAGATCGCGGGCGATTTCCTTGTTGGATTTGCCGTCCGAGACACCGGTCAGCACGTCGCGTTCGCGGGCGGTGAGGGCGATATCGGCCTCGGCACCGGGGTCGCGGTCGGAATTCAGGAAATCGCAGGGCGCGAAGGTGTCGCCCCCGAGGATGCGCCGCACCGCCGAGATCAGCGCGCGCGGCGCCAGCGTCTTGGGCAGGAAGCCCGCCGCGCCCGCGCGCAGCGCGCGCCGCGCCACCTCGGGCGGGGCGGTGCCCGACAGGATCGCCACCGGGCAGCCGGCCTGTTCGCGCATCCGCGCGAGACCGGCGAGCGCCGCCATTCCCGGCATCCGGTAGTCGAGCAGCACGAGGTCGAACCCGTCCTGCGTGCGCACCATTGCAAGGGCGTCGTCGAACCTGCCGGCCACGGCCACGTCAAAGCCCCCCTCGCTGCGCAGGTAGGCGGCGAGCGTGTCGCGCACGAGGTCGTGATCGTCGGCGAGCAAAACGCGGCTCATCTTGTCTCCGGTTCGGTGAGTGTTCGTCTTGACAGAAGGTCGAGTGTAGTCTGGCGTCACAGGAATGACAAATGCGTGATTGCACGCCGGACCGCAAGACGTCACCCCGGGCAAAAGCATAGGAGGGCTGGGCACGCGCCTGAAATTGCCGAAACTGGTTGCGCACGAACAGGGAGGGATCATGCTGCACCGCATTGCCGCGATCATCCGGGTCGTCCGCGCGTTCGGACTGTGCCTCGCCGTGGCATGGGCGGCAACGTGGCAGCCGTTGGAGGCGGAGGCGCAGGCACGGCTGGACATCCTCGCGCCCGACGGCACGCGGCTCGCCGCGCTCGACCGCGCGGACCTGACCGCGCTGCCGCAGACCGCGTTCACGACGCATACGATCTGGACCGAGGGGGCGCAGCGTTTCGAAGGCGTGTCGCTGGCCACGCTGCTCGCGCGGACCGGCATCAGCGCCCGGCGGCTCGACCTCGTGGCGGTGAACGATTACACCGTCTCGCTGCCGGCCGACGAGATCGGACCGGTCTATCCGGTGATCGCGCACAGCCGAAACGGTGCGCCGATGAGCCTGCGCGACAAGGGGCCGTTCTGGCTGGTCTACAATTACGACAGCGACCCCGATTTCCAACGCGAGACCGTCTACATGCGCAGCATCTGGCAGCTTGACCGGATCACCGTGCATCCGGCGGCGGAGTGAGGACCGGGCGACGAATGCAGGGCACCGAGGATCACCGTCTGTCCGCGCGCGAGCGGCTCGCGCTGGCGCTGCTGGCGATGTTCGCCATCGGCTGCATGATCGCGGCGGCGGCCATTACCTCGCATGTGCTGGCGCGGATCGGCGAGTATGGCACGGCACGCGATGACAACCTGCAATGGACCATCTCGCAGATCGAGGTGGACCAGCTCAAGTTCCGGCTGGCGCTGGAGACTCTCGGCCGCGCTGACCCGGAGGCGCCGGATGCCGTGCGGCAGCGGTTCGATCTGCTCTATAGCCGTACCACGACGCTGCGCAACGCGCCCGCCTATCGCGCCATGCTGGCGCGCTCGCAGGCGGCGGGCGACGTGGCGCAGGTGATGGCGATCCTCGACGAGATGATCCCGTTGATCGACGGCGGCGACGCGGACCTTGTGGCGGCCCGTGGGGTGCTGGAGGCGCAGGCGGCGTGGATGACACCGCCCATTCGCCGGATCGCCGCCGCCGCGCTGGCCATCGACGCGCGCCGCTCGGACGCCGAGCGCAGGCAGTTGACCACGCAGATCGTGACCCTCACGGCGCTAAGCACGTTGATGTTCGTGGCGCTGTTCCTGTTGCTGGTGCTGCTGTGGCGGCTCTATCGCGGGCGGCTCAGGGCCGAGGCGGCGATGGCGGCGGCGCGCGAGGAGGCGTTGGCCGCCGAGCAGGCGCGCGCGCGGTTCCTGGGCATGACGAGCCACGAGATGCGTACCCCGCTCAATGGCCTGCTGGGCGCGCTCGAATTGCTGGAGGACAGCGATCTCGACAGCGATCAGCGCGATCACGTGCGGCTCATGCGGTTGAGCGGCGAGGCGCTGCGCACCCATATCGACGAGGCGCTGGGGGGGCTGGGACCGCCCGGCGATGCGCCGGTGCTGCGCCCGGCGCCGTTCGATCTGGATGCGCTGCTCGCCGATCTGGTGGCGGGGCAGCGGATTGCCGCCGAGGCGCGTGGCAACACGCTCCGGCTCGATCCCGCGCAGGCCCGTCTGGGCACTGCGGTCGGCGATGCGCGGCGTCTGGGGCAGGTGTTGCTCAACCTCGTGGCCAACGCCATCAAGTTCACCCGCGAGGGCACCATCACCCTGTCGGCGCGGCGCGACACCGGCGACGCGGTGGTATTCTCCGTGCACGATACCGGGATCGGCATCGCCGAGGCCGAGCAACCGGCGATCTTCGAGGACTTCATCCGCCTGCCCCATCGCGACGTTGCGGGCGCGGAGGAGGAGGCCGGTGGGACCGGGCTGGGGCTTGGCATCGTGCGGCGGATCGTGTCCGCGATGGGCGGGCATATCGACGTCGAGAGCAGCCCCGGCGCGGGCAGCATCTTTACGGTGCGGGTGCCCCTGCCGCCGGCAAGGAGCGACGGCGAGGTGCAGCCCGAGGCGGGTGCCGCCCCCCTGCCCCGCACCCTGCGCGTACTGGTTGTCGAGGACACCCCGGCAAGCCGCACGGTGACCGGGACGATGCTGGAGCGCGACGGTCACGAGGTGGTGCTGGCCGCGGACGGGATCGAGGCGGTCCGGGCTGCTGACGAGGCCGCTTTCGACCTGATCCTGATGGATGTGGACATGCCGCGGCTCGACGGGATCGAGGCGACCCGGCGCATCCGCGAGGGCGGCGGCCCCAATGCGGCCACGCGGATCGTCGCGCTGACCGCCTATCACGGCGCGCGCACGGTGGCGCGGTTGCGGGAGGCCGGGGCCTGCGCAATCGAGGTCAAGCCGCTGTCGCGGGCCGCGCTGCGCGCGCTCATCGCGCAGGTGCCACGGGACGAGGCGCTCGTGAACGCGGCGCACATCGCGCAGATGCAGGCCGTCCTGTCCGAGGCGCAGATGGCCGGGACGATGGCGGCGCTGGGGCGCGAGGCAGAGGCGCTGCTGGCCGATCTGGAGGCGGGTATGCCGGACGATCTGGGTCGGCGTATCCACAGGCTCGCAGGGACCGCCGGGGCCTGTGGCGCCACGGCCCTGAACACACGGCTGGAGCAGATCGAGGCGGCGCTGGAGACCGGGCACGAGGCGCGGGCGCGCGCGCTGTGCGACGGGCTGCCGACGCTGTGGCGCCGAACGCGCGCCGCGCTTCGGCAGCACGGATTCGCGGCCTGACGCTCACGCGGAGTTGCCTTTCGCCGCGGGCGCAGTAGGTTTACTCATCGGCCACGACCAAACGCGCACCGGCAAGGGACCGTCACCGCATGTCCGTATTCAGGCAACTCATCGTGCTCGCGGTGCTGGGTGGGCTGGCCTATGGCGGCTATGGCTACTGGCGATCGGAATACGCCACCGATCCCGGCGCGGCGCAGGGCGATGGCGGCCCGCGCGCGGCGACGGTCGAGCTAGCCACCGCCGAGACGCGGGTGATGCAGCGCACCGTCGAGGCCGTCGGCACCACCCGCGCGCGCCGCTCGATCGAGATCGTGCCGGAGACCGACGGGCGACTGGTGGCGCTCGACATCGCGCCGGGAAGCCGAGTCAAGAAGGGCGACGTGCTGGCGCGGCTCGACGATTCGATCCAGCAGTCGGACCTCACCGAGGCCGAGGCGGTGCTCAAGGAACAATCGAGCACGCTCGACCGGTTGCGCCAGTTGCGCAGGACCAACGCGGTCTCGGTTGCCGCCGTGGAGGAGGCGGTGGCGCGGCGCGCCGAGGCGCAGGCGCGGGTCGAGCGCGCGCAACGCAGGCTCGACGACCGGGTGATCACCGCGCCGTTTGACGGCGTGGTGGGGCTGACCGCCTATGACGTGGGCGCGCGCGTGACCGAGGGAGAGGTGCTGGCGCGGCTCGACGACCTGAGCGAGGTCGAGGTGGAATTCGGCCTGCCGGAAACGGTCTTTGCGCAGGTGGCGCGCGGGCAAAAGATCATCGCGCACGCCGCCGCCTTTCCCGACCGCCGCTTCGAGGGCACCATCTCGGAGGTGGATAGCCGTATCGACCCGGTGAGCCGGTCCTTCCTGACACGCGCGCTTATTCCCAATCGTGACAGCACGCTGCCCGCGGGCATGTTCCTGTCGCTGACGCTGGTGCTGGACGAGGCGGAGCGTATCGTCGTGCCGGAGGAGGCGATCGTGTTCCAGGCCGCGCAGACCTATGTGTTCGTGGCCGAGGACGGTATCGCCCGGCGGCGCGCGGTCGAGACCGGGCAGCGCCGCGACGGGGTGATCGCGGTGACCTCGGGGCTGGTCGTCGGGGACGAGGTGGTGGTGCGCGGGCTGCAGCGGGTGCGCGACGGCGCGCCGATCGATATCCTCGCGCGCGACCGCGACGCCACCGCCGGGGACGATGCGGGAACCGGCGAGGCGCCGACATGACGCTGTCGGACATCGCCGTGCGCCGCCCTGTTCTCGCGGCGGTGGCGAGCCTGCTGATCATCATCTTTGGCGTGGCCAGCCTGCGCGACCTGCCGGTGCGCGAGTTGCCGGACGTGGACAACTCTGTCGTCACCGTCACCACAACCTATCGCGGCGCCGCGCCGGAGGTGATCGACACCGACATCACCGAGGCGGTGGAGGGCGCTGTCGCCTCGATCGCGGGGATTCGCACCATCTCGTCGGAGAGCCGACAGGGCCGGTCGCGGGTGACCATCGAGTTCGAGACCGGGGTGGATATCGACGTGGCCGCCAATGATGTGCGCGACGCGGTGGGGCGCGTGCGCGGCGCGTTGCCCGACGAGGCCGAGGAGCCGCAGGTCGTCAAGAGCGATGCCGACGCCTCGCCGGTGATGCGGCTCGCGATCACCTCGGACCGGATGACCACCGCCGAGATCACCGATTACATCGACCGGTTCATCGCCGACCGGCTGGCCACGGTCGCGGGGGTGGCGAGCGTCGATATCGCGGGCGACCGGCCCTTCGCGGTGCGCATCTGGCTGGACCGGCGGGCGCTGGCAGCGCGCAACCTGACGGTGGCCGATGTCGAGGCGGCGTTGCGCCGGGCCAATATCGAACTGCCCGCGGGCGACGTGGAATCCGACAACCGGCAGCTTACCGTGCGGCTCAACAGCCGGCTGGCCAGTATCGAGGATTTCCGCGACGTGGTGATCGACCGGGTGGCGGGCTATCCGGTGCGGCTGCGCGACGTGGCGCGGGTGGAGCCGGGCGTGGCCGAAGATTCCACCGTGGTGCGCACCAACGGCAACGACGCGGTGGGCATGTGGGTGCTGCGCCAGAGCCAGTCGAACACGCTGGCCATCTCGAACGCCGTGCGCGCCGAGATCGCGGCGATGGCCCCGACCCTGCCCGAGGGGATGGAGATCATCGTGGGCTCTGACGACGCGCTCTTTGTCGGCGCGTCGATCCGCGAGGTGGTGATCGCGCTGGGCATCTCGCTCGCATTGGTGATCGGGGTGATCCTTGTGTTCCTGCGCTCGGGTGCCGCCACGCTGATCCCGGCGATTACAATTCCCGTCTCGCTCATCGGGACGTTCCTGCTGATCGGCATCTGGGGATTTTCGCTCAACACGCTGACACTGCTGGCGCTGCTCCTGGCCATCGGGCTGGTGGTGGACGACGCCATCGTGGTGCTGGAAAACATCCAGCGCCGCATCGAGGACGGCGAGACGCCGCTGGTGGCGAGCCTCAACGGCACGCGGCAGGTGACCTTCGCCGTGATCGCCACCTCGCTCACGCTGATCGCGGTGTTCGTGCCGCTGTCGTTCATGCCCGGGCAGGTGGGGCGGCTGTTCGTGGAGTTCGGCTGGGTGCTGGCAGGCACGGTGGCGATCTCGACCTTCGTGGCGCTCACTGCGTGCCCGGCGCTGGCATCCAAGGTGCTGCGGGCGCGGGCGCGGCGCGGGGCGGGCGACGCCACGCCGCGACGCCCGCCACTGATCCAGCGGGCCTATCGCGCGCTGCTCACGCGCTGTATTGCCATGCCGCTCGTGGTGCTGGGCGTGGCGCTGGCGGTCACCGGGGGCGCGGCGCTGTTTTATGACGGGTTGCCGCGCGAGCTGGCCCCGCGCGAGGATCGTGGCGTGGGCTTCGTGCCGCTCACCGCGCCGCAGGGCTCGACCGTCGCGCATTCGGACATGGCCGCCCGGCAGGTCGAGGAGATCCTGAAGCCGCATGTCGCCTCGGGCGAAATTGCGACCGTGTTCACCTTTACCGGCTGGGGCGGGCGGGCGTGGCGCTCTTTCGTGGTGTTCCGCCTTGCGCCGTGGGAAGAGCGCGATCGCCCGGTCTCGGCGCTGGTGGGCGAGCTGGCCCCGCAGATGAGCCGCGTTACCATCGCGCGCGGCTTTCCGGTGACGCCCGCCGGGTTGGGCCTGCGCGGCAGTTCCACCCCGGTGCGGGTGGTCATCGGCGGCCCCGATTTCGAGAGCGTCAAGGACTGGGCCGCCGAGTTGCTCGCCCGCGCGGAGAGCGTGCCGGGGCTGGTCAATCCCGAGATCAATTACGAGGAAAACCTGCCGCAGCTCGATATCGGGATCGACCGCGCGCGGGCCGACGATCTCGGCATCTCGGCCGAGGCGATTGCCGCCACGCTCCAGACCATGCTCGCGTCGCGCGAGGTGACCACCTTTGTCAGCCGTGGGCGCGAATATCCGGTTCTGCTGCAGGCCGAGGACGAGGACCGCCGCACCCCCACGGATATCGGGAATATCTTTGTGCGCGCGGGCGACGGCGAGACGCTGGTGCCGCTGGGTGCGCTGGTCACGCTGGAGGAGAACGCTGCCGCGCCGTCACTGCGGCGCTTCGACCGGCTGCCCTCGATCCAGCTTTCGGGCGCGCTCGCCCCCGACGCCGAGCTTGGCACCGTGCTCGAACAGCTCGAAGAGATCGCCGCCGAAATCCTGCCCGCCGAGGCCAAGCTGGGTTATGACGGGCAGTCGCGCACCTACAAGGACACCGCGGGCGGGGCCAACGTGGTGTTCCTGCTGGCGCTGGTGATCGTCTACCTGGTGCTGGCCGCGCAGTTCGAGAGCTTTCTGCACCCGGTGGTCATCATGCTGACGGTGCCCATCGGCGTGGCGGGGGCGATCTACGCGATGACGCTGGGGGGCCTGTCGCTTAACGTCTACAGCCAGATCGGGATCATCCTGCTGATCGGGCTGATCGCCAAGAACGGCATCCTGATCGTGGAATTCGCCAACCAGCTACGCGACGAGGGACACGCCGTGCGCGAAGCGGTGATCGAGGCATCGGTGCTGCGTCTGCGCCCGATCATGATGACCGCGATCTCGACCGTGCTGGGTGCGCTGCCGCTGGTGCTGGCCAGCGGTGCGGGGGCCGAGAGCCGGATCGCCGTGGGCACGGTCATCATCGCCGGGCTGAGCCTTGCCACCGTGCTGATGCTGGTCGTCACACCGGTGCTATATGACCTGCTGGCGCGGTTCACGCGCCCGCGCGGCGCGATGGAGGCGGCGCTGGAGCGCGAAATTTCGGAGCGTGCGCACCCCGCCGAGTGATTTTTCGCCGATCGCGGCGGGCGACGGGTCTGGCCATCGGTGGCCCCGGGTGCGATAGAGAAATGGTGTCCGTGGGGGGTGCTGTCGTGCGGGAATGGTCGGCCCGAATCGTCTTGGTGATCGTGGCGCTAACCGCGCTGACCACCCCGTCCGCCCACGCGGCGGAGGTGAGCCTGTCGGCACCACGGGCACCGGAGAAATTCACCGAGCGGCTGCGCGCCGCCTCGCTCACGGTGAGTGAGGTGGCGCGGGAGGACAGCACCGCGCAGGATCTGCTCGCCGCCGCGCAAGCCGATTACGCGCGGCTGCTGAGCGTTCTCTATGCCGAGGGCTATTACGGCGGCATCATCTCGATCCGGGTCGATGGCCAAGAGGCCGCCGACATCCCGCCGCTGTCGGCCCCCGACGAGATCGGGCAAGTGGCGATCGAGGTGGTGCGCGGGGCGGGGTTCCGCTTCGGCGTAGCCGAGGTGACGCCGCTCGCACCCGGCACCAGGCTGCCGGGCAAGTTCCTGTCGGGCGAGCTGGCCAAGGCGGGGCTCATCGCCGAGGCCACGCAAACGGGGATCGAAGGCTGGCGCTCGGCGGGACATGCCAAGGCGCGTGTCGATGCCAAGGATATCGTTGCCAATCACCCGCGCGCGCGGCTCGATGCGCGCATTGCGCTCGACCCCGGCCCGCGGCTGCGGTTCGGTGCGTTGCGCATCACCGAGGGCGACCGCCCAAGCCGCGTGCGCGCCGCACGCATCCGCGAGATCGCCGGTCTGCCCACGGGGCGTGTGTTTTCCCCCGGGGAGGTGGATGACGCCGCGAACCGCCTGCGCCGCAGCGGTGCGTTCCGCTCGGTGCGTTTGAGCGAGGCAGAGGCCGCCAATGCCGACGGCACGCTCGATATCGACGCGCGGGTGAGCGACGCCAAGCGCCGCCGCGTCGGCGTGGGCGCGGAGTTGTCGTCGCTCGAAGGGGTGACGCTGTCGGGATTCTGGTTGCATCGCAACCTCTTTGGCGGGGCCGAGCGGCTGCGCATCGACGCGCTGATCGGGGGCATCGGCGGCGATTCCGGTGGCGAGGATTTTCGTCTCGGCGCGCGGGTCGACCGGCCCGCCACCTTCACCCCGGACACCGGCGCATTTCTGCTTGCCGATGTCGAGGAGCGCAACGAGCCCGATTACCGCGAGCGCAAGGCCGAGATCGGCGGCGGGCTGACCCATGTGTTTTCCGACGAGTTGAGCGCCGAGGCGGGCGTCACCTTTCGCTTTTCCGAGATCACCGACGATCTCGGCAAGCGCGAGGTGCAGCACTTGCTGTTTCCGGCGAGCGCCACCTGGGACCGGCGCGACGATCCGCTCAACCCGACGGAGGGGCTGTATCTCGAGCTTGGGATCACGCCATTCGCCGGGCTCGATCAGGGCGGAGGGGGCGCGCGATTTTACGCCGATCTGCGTGACTATCTCACGCTTGGCGATGCGGGGCGGTTTACGCTTGCGGGCCGCGCGCAGCTTGGCTCGGTCGCCGGGGCGGGGATTGTCGATGTGCCCGCCGACATGCTGTTTTACTCGGGCGGGGCGGGCACGGTGCGCGGACAGGGCTACCAATCGCTGGGCGTCGATCTGGCCCCGAACATCACCGTGGGCGGGCGCGCCTTTGTCGGAGTCTCGGGCGAATTGCGGGCAATGGTGAATGACCGCGTGCAGGCCGTGGCCTTTGCCGATGCCGGGTTCGTCGGCGAGGACGCGCTCGGCACCGGCACGGGCGAATGGCATGGCGGCGCGGGGCTGGGCGCGCGGTATTTCACCACCGTCGGGCCGATCCGCCTCGATATCGCCACGCCCGTTGACGACGACGCGTTCCAGGCATTCGAGATATATGTCGGCATCGGGCAGGCGTTCTGATGCGACTGCTGTGGCGCATATCGCTGGCGCTCGCGCTTCTCTCCCCGCCGCTTGCGGCGCAGGAGGAGACCGGCGGCGGCTTTCTCGAACGCACGATCGAGGACAACCTCTCGGGCGCCGGGCGCGAGGTGCGGATCACCGGCTTTGCCGGGGCGCTCTCGTCCCGAGCCAGTCTCCAGAGCCTGACCATCGCCGACGATGACGGCATCTGGATCAGCCTGCGCAACGTCACGCTGGACTGGAGCCGCTCCGCCCTGCTGGCAGGCCGGGTCGAGGTCAACGCCCTGACCGCCGAGCAGATCACGCTCGCACGACTGCCGGATGGCGGCCCCGCGATCAGCCCCGAGAATGCCGAGGCCACGCCCTTTGCCCTGCCCGACCTGCCCGTGTCGGTCAATATCGGCGAGATCAGCGCCGATACCTTGATCCTCGGCGCACCCGTTCTGGGCGAGGAAATCCGGCTGGAACTGTTCGGCAGTCTCTCGCTCGGCAGCGGTGATGGCACGGCAGAGATCGACGTCACCCGCCTCGACGGGCGCGGCGAAATCTCGCTCGATGCGAGCTTTGACAACGAAACCCGCGTGCTGGCGCTGGATCTTTTGCTCGACGAGGCGCCGGGCGGCATCGCGTCCACGCTGCTCAACCTGCCCGACAGCCCGGCCATCGTGCTCTCGGTGCAAGGCGAGGCCCCGATCGACGATTACGCGGCCGACCTGCGGCTTGCCACCGACGGCACCGACCGGCTGACGGGGCGCGTGACGCTCGACGGGGACGAGACCGGTGGCACCCGTTTCGACGTCGCGCTCGACGGCGACATCACACCGCTCATGGCCGAGGAGTACCGGCCGTTCTTTGGCGGGCGCACGGAACTCGCGCTTAGCGGCGCACGGGCCGTGGATGGTGCGCTCGATATCGACCGGCTCAGCCTCTCGGCGGCGCAACTGGCGCTCGACGGCACGCTCGCCCTCGATGCGGCGGGCTGGCCCGTGCGGTTCGACCTCACCGGCAATATCGGTGATGGCACGGTCCCCGTGCGCCTACCCATTACAGGCCCGGCCGTCACGCTGGAAAAGGCCATGATCGAGGCCAGTTATGACGCCGCCCGAGGCGATCGCTGGCGCGCGCGCATCGACCTGACCGACTTCATGCAGGCCGATCTCAGGCTCGACAGCGCCACGCTGTCGGGTCTTGGCACCTTGCAGCGCAGCGCCCCGCGCGGCGTGACCGCCCTGGCCGAGTTCGACCTCACGGGGCTGGACCTCGCCGATCCCGCCCTCGCCCGCGCGGCGGGCACCGCGCTCTCGGGCCATGCCAGCCTGCAATGGACCCAAGGCGAGCCCCTGCTACTGCGCGGCCTGCGCGTCGCCTCGGGCAACGTCACCCTCGCGGCCAATGGCCAGATCGCGGCACTGGCCGAGGGGTTGCCCGTCGAGGGCACGGCCCGCATCGACGCGACCGACCTCGCCCGCTTTGCCGAGCTGACGGGGCTGGACCTCGCGGGGGCGGCACAGGTTACGCTCACCGGCTCGGGTCGCCTTTTGGGCGGGGATTTCGACGTGGCGCTCGATGCCGGGACAGATGGTCTGACGCTCGGGATCGCGCAGGTGGACCCGCTGATCGCGCCCCCCGGCAGGCTCGTGCTCAGGGCGCGGCGCGACACGCAGGGCACCACGCTGGAGCGGCTCAGAATCGTCAACAGCGCGTTGGAGGCAAGCGCCTCGGGCAGACTGGACAGCGAAAGCGGCGCACTCGATATCACAGCGGCGATCGCCGACCTGGGGCTGAGCGACCGCCGCCTCGACGGCCCGGCGCGGCTCGAAGGCGGGATCGGCTGGTGGGCGGGCGGCGCGGTCTCGTTCGACGGGGTCGAACTGACGGCGATGGGGGCCGAGATCGCTGGCACCGGCAGCGTCAAGCCCGAAGCCGAGGGCCTGCCGGTGACCGCGCGGCTGCGCATGGAGGCAGAGGATCTCGCGCGCTTTGCCGCGCTCGCCGGGATGCCGCTGCGGGGTCGGATCACCGGCACGCTGGAGGCCGAGGGCGCGCTGCAAGCCAAGCGGCTGGAGGTCGCGCTGGAGGCCGAGGGGCAAGACATTGCCACCGGGATCGCCGACCTTGACCGGCTGATCGCCGGGCGGCTGAACCTGAGTGCAGAGGCGCGCCGCACACCCGAGCGCATCGAGATCGCCGATGTCGCCCTCACCACCCCGCAACTGGAGCTGAGCGCGCACGATGACGGTGCGGGCGGGCCGGTGCACGTTGAGGCGCGGCTGGCCGATCTGGGCCTGTTCCTGCCCGAGTTTTCCGGCGCGCTGTCGGCGGGGGGCACGGTCGCGCTACACGGACCCGAGGCGCGGAGGATCGTGCTGGCGCTCGACGCCACGGGGCCGGGCGGAACCACGGCGCGGGTGTCGGGCGATGTGCACGATTACGGCGCGCGGCTCGATCTCGCCGCCACGGGGCAGCTGCCGCTGGCGCTGGCCAACGGTGCCATCCGGCCCAATGCGCTGTCGGGGAATGCGGCGTTCGATCTGCGGGTGGAGGGCGCGCCGGGGCTGGCGGCGCTGGCGGGCACCGTCGAGGCGCGCGGCGCGCAGGTATCGGTGCCCGGTGCCGGGCTGGCCATCGACGACCTGAGCGGCACCGCGCGGCTGGGCGGCAACCGGGTGGAGACCGATTTCACCGCGCGCCTGCGCGAGGGCGGGAGTGTGGCCGTGACAGGGCCGATCTCGCTCGTCCCCGGGTATGACGCCGACCTGACAATCGAGCTGGCCGATGCGGTGCTGACCGACCGGCTGGTCTATAGCACAACGGCGGATGGCACGGTGACTGTGCGCGGCCCGCTCATCGGCGGGGCGCGCATCGGCGGCGAGATATTTCTGCAGGAGACCGAGATTCGCATCCCCTCGGGGCTTGGCCCCGATACCGCCGCGCTGCCGGGGCTGCGCCACGTGGGCGAGCCTGCCGCCTCGCGGATCACGCGGGCGCGCGCGGGGCTGATCGAGACGGAGGCCGCGCGCGCGACCCCTGCCCGCCCCTACGCGGTCGATCTGACGATCAGCGCGCCTGCCCGCATCTTCGTGCGCGGGCGCGGGCTCGACGCCGAGCTTGGCGGGCGGCTGCGCGTCGGCGGGACCACGGCTTCGGTCGCGCCGGCGGGCTTCTTCGGGTTGCGCCGGGGGCGGCTCGATATTCTGGGCAAGCGGCTGGAGCTGACCGAGGGGCGCGTGACGATGCAGGGCTCGCTCGACCCGTGGCTGCGCTTTGTCGCGGTGACGGTGATCGACGATGTCGAGGTGCGGGTGATTCTCGAGGGGCTGGCGAGCGCACCGGAGGTGACATTCGCTTCCTCCCCCGACCTGCCACAGGAAGAGATCGTCGCGCGGCTCATCTTCGGGCGCGGGCTCGACAATATCTCGCCGTTGCAGGCCGCGCAGCTTGCCTCGGCGGTGGCGACGCTCTCGGGCGGGGGCGGCGATCTGGTGGGGCGGTTGCGCGGCGGTTTCGGGCTGAGCGATCTCGACGTGACGCAGACCGCCGAGGGCGACACCGAGGTGAGCGCCGGGGCCTATATCTCGGACAACGTCTATACCGAGGTCACCGCCGACAGCGCTGGACGGCAGATGATTAACCTCAACCTCGACCTCACACGCAACCTGACTGCCAAGGGCAGTGCGTCGAATGACGGGGATACCGGGATCGGGCTGTTCTTCGAGAAGGATTACTGAGGCGCGTCCTGCCTGCCACCTGCCCGTTTTCCGGGCAGAAATGACTCGCCTTCCCGAGCGGCAATCTGCAACAGTATTCGGATCGGCCAGAACCTTGGGAGGGGTTACTTGCGTTACATTCCGCTCATCATCAGTCTTGTCCTGATACCGGCGGGGATCGGGCTCGCGACCGCGCTGCCGTTCTGGGGCGGGTTGCTTGCGGGGATTGCCGGGATCGTCGCACTGATCGGACTCTACGATTTTTTCCAGACCCGGAGCGCGGTGCTCAAGAACTATCCCGTCTCGGCGCGGCTGCGCTTTATCTTCGAGCATTTCCGCCCCGAGATCCGGCAGTATTTCCTGGAAAGCGACCACGAAGAGACCCCCTATTCACGCGAGCAGCGCGCGCTGGTCTATCGCCGCGCCAAGGGGATCGAGGGACTGCGCCCGTTCGGCACGCTGCGCAACGTGAACGAGATCGGGCATGAATGGATCAACCATTCGATGGCGCCGACGCATCTCGAGAGCCATGATTTCCGCCACAGCATCGGCGGGCCGGACTGCACGAAACCTTACGACGCCTCGCCGCTCAACATCTCGGGCATGTCCTACGGGGCGCTGTCGCCCAATGCCATCGAGTCGCTCAATTGGGGGGCACGGATCGGCGGATTCGCCCACACCACCGGCGAGGGCTCGATCTCGCGGTTTCACCGCAAGCATGGCGGTGACCTGATCTGGCAGGTGGGCTCGGGCTATTTCGGCTGCCGCACGCCCGAGGGCGCGTTCGATCCTGACCGTTTCGCCGAAACCGCCGCCGACGACCAGGTCAAGATGATCGAGATAAAGCTCAGCCAGGGCGCCAAGCCGGGGCATGGCGGCATCCTGCCCGGGGCCAAGGTAAGCGAGGCCATCGCCGAGGCGCGCGGCGTGGCCGTGGGCGAGGATTGCATCAGCCCGCCGGGCCATTCGGAGTTTACCTCGCCCAAGGATCTGTGCGCCTTCATAGCAATGCTGCGCGATCTGTCGGGCGGCAAGCCCGTGGGCATCAAGCTCTGCGTCGGTCATCCGTGGGAATTCTTTGCCATCGCCAAGGCGTTTCACGAGACCGGCATCACGCCGGATTTCATCACCATCGACGGAGCGGAGGGCGGCACCGGCGCGGCGCCTGCGGAATTCGCCGACCACAAGGGCGCACCCATTCGCGAGGGGCTGATGCTGGTGCATAACACGCTTGTCGGCATGGGGCTGCGCGATCGCATCCGGCTCATCGTGTCGGGCAAGCTGATCAGCGCGTTCGACATGTGCCGGATGTTCGCGCTCGGCGCGGATGGCTGCAATATCGCACGCGGCTTCATGTTCGCGGTGGGGTGCATCCAGGCGCAGGTGTGCCATTCGGGCAAGTGCCCCACGGGTGTCACCACGCAGGATCCGGGGCGGTATCGCGCGCTGGTGGTGGCGGACAAGTATCAGCGCGTCGCCAATTTCCATCGCAACACGATGATCGCACTCAAGGAGGCGGTGGAATCCTCGGGACTGATATCCCCGCTGGATTTCACCCCGCATCACCTGATGATCCGCGTCAGCAGCCGCGAGGTGCGCTCGGCCGCCAGCCAGTACCTGTGGCTGGAGCCGGGAGAATTGCTGTCGGGCGAGGTGAGCCATCCGGCTTTTGCAAAGTACTGGGATCGCGCCCACGCCGATACCTTCGCCTTTACCTGAGCCATGCCCGATCCCGTCTCGTCGATCCGCAATCTCGGCCCCGCGTCCGATGCCGCCTATGCCCGCGCCGGGATCACCAGCGCCGGGATGCTGCGCGAGATGGGGGCGGACGCGGGCTATGAGGCACTGTTGCGCAGCGGCGCGCGACCGCATTTCATCGCCTATTATGCCATGGTGATGGGGCTTCAGGGTCGGCCGTGGAACGATTGCCAGGGTGCCGAGAAGACGGCGCTGCGCGCCCGGTTCGACGCGATCAAGGCGCGAGTCGCCGCGGGCGGCGAGAAGCCCGATGCCGCGATCGAGGCCGAGCTCGACAGGATCGGGACGGGCGTGAGGAGATAGCGGGCTGACGCCGGGAATATGGAGTGAAGCGGTCGTTGGGCATTTGGCGCTGCGCGGCGGCGCGTTCCGCGCCTTGATTCCGCGCAAGTGGGCCAAGACCGGAAGGTCCGCTCAAGACCAAAAACCGTCGCGACCCACAGCCCTTTTGGCCGGTCCCCACCAAGGGACGGCGCTCAGACCTTTGTGGCCGACACCGGCGGCGTCACGCGGCGCTTGAGCATCGCCTCGCGCCACGAGATGAAGCTGACGGAGGCGACGATCACCGTGCCGCCGAGCACCACGAACGGGTCCACCCCCTCGCCGAACACCACCGCGCCGAGGATCACCGCCCAGACCAGTTGCAGGAAGGTCACCGGCTGCGTCACCGTCAGCGGCGCGGCACGGAACGCGAGCGTCATGGTGTAGTGCCCCCCGGTGGCGAGGCAGGCCACGCAAAAGAGCACGGCCAGCTCCCACGTGGTGGGCGGCACCCAGACCGCCCAGGCGAGCGGCGCGAGACCCACCGTGACGAAGATCGACAGCATCGAGACAACGACCCCCGCGCTCACCCGGCCCGAGATCATCTTGGCCAGCAGGTAGGAGCCGCCGAAGAACACCGCGGTGAACAGCATCGCCATGTGCCCCGCCCCGACCTCGCGAAAGCCGGGGCGCAGGATGATCAGCGCCCCGCAGAGCGCCACCACCACCGCCATCACCCGCCGCACCGCCAGCCGCTCGCCCAGAAAGAGCGCCGCACCCAGCGTGACGTAGATGGGCGAGAGGTAATTCATCGCGGTGACATCGGCGATCGGGATGCGCGCCATCGCGTAGAACCATAGCGCCACCCCTGCCGTGTGGAACGCCCCGCGCGCGCCGATGAGGCCCCATGTGCCCCGGTCGAGACGCAGATCGCGCAGCGTGGCGAGCATCGGCAGGAGAAAGACCAGTCCCATCGCGTAGCGCAGGAATGCCGCCTGCGGCGCAGGCACCCGCGTGCCCAGCACCTTTACGAGCGCCGTGACCCCCACGAAGAGGAGCCCCGTCACCACCATCCAGAATACGCCCCAGCCGGGGCGCGCGGCGGCCTCCGCCGAAATACCCACGTTCGCGCTCATGGATGGCATTAACTCACGCCTTGCACGAACTGTCGAGCGCGCGGGGCGCGGTTTGCCATGCATGGGGCGCAAGGCCGGGCTTGCGCGAATGCATGGCTCAGGGTAACGGAATATACTCGTCCGCATCGCCCGGCGGCAGGAGAAAGCGCGCGCGGTCGCCCGCAGCCCAATCCGCCTTGGCCGCCTCGATCCGTTCGCGGCTTGAGGCCACGAAATTCCACCAGATATAGCGCGGTCCCGCCAGTGTCTCGCCGCCCAGCACGATGAGCCGCGCGCCGCCCTCGCCCGCGCGCAGGGACATCCGGTCGCCGGGGCGAAACACCATCATCCGCCCGGCCTCGAATACCTGCCCGGCGATCTCGACCGTGCCCGCGACCACGTAGATGCCGCGATCCTCGTGATCGTCGGGCAGCGGCAGCGCCGCCCCCGGATCAAGCCGCGCATCGGCATAGACCATCTCGGAGAAGGTGTGGACCGGCGCGCGCGCGCCCCAGCCCCGCCCCATGATGAGGCGGACCTGTGCACCTGAATCGTCCAGCACCGGCAGCGCGTCCGCCCCGTGATGCTCGAAACTGGCGGCGCGCTCTTCCTCGCGCTCGGGCAGCGCCACCCATGTCTGGATACCGAAGAGGCGGCTCTCGCCCCGGCGGGTGGCCGCGCTGGTGCGCTCGGAATGGGTGACGCCGCGGCCCGCCACCATCCAGTTGACCGCGCCGGGATGGATCATCTGGTCGGTGCCGAGGCTGTCGCGATGCTGAAACTCGCCCTCGAACAGGTAGGTCACCGTGCCGAGGCCGATATGGGGATGCGGGCGCACGTCGATGCCCTGCCCGGTCAGGAACTCTGCCGGGCCCATCTGGTCGAAGAAGATGAAAGGGCCGACCATCTGCCGCCGCGGCGCGGGCAGCGCGCGGCGCACCGCGAAGCCGCCGATATCGCGGGCGCGCGGCACGATCACCGTCTCGATGGCGTCCACCTCGTCCGCCGCGGGGCATTTCGGTTCCAGTCCGGGGTTCCAGCTCATCGCGTGTCCTCCTTGCTGAACGGGACAAGGCTAGCACGATCGCGCCGACATGCTGAGCCCCGCCGCCGCACAACGCCTGTGCAACCCTCAGCCCAGCAGCAGCCCCGCCGCGATCGTCCACATCACCGCCCCCACCAGTGCGTCGAGCACCCGCCAACTCATGGGGCGGCGAAAGAACGGGGCGAGCAGGCGCGCGCCAAAGCCCAAGCAGAAGAAGAACACGAAGCTCGCACCGACGGCGCCTGCGCCGAATCCCAGCCGGTTCTCGTATTGCGCAGAGACCGAGCCCAGCAGCACGACCGTATCGAGATAGACATGGGGGTTGAGCCAGGTGAGCGCGAGACAGGTGAGCACCGCGCGTGCGCGGCTGCCCGCGCCCGGGCCCGCCTCGAGCACCTCGCCGCCGCGCCACGCGGCGAAGAAGGCGCGCGCGCCGTAAACCAGCAGGAAGGCCGCGCCGCCATAGCGCATCACGCGCTCCAGCCCCGGCACCGCCTCGGCCAGCGCGCCAAACCCCGCGACCCCGGCGGCCACCAGCACCGCGTCCGACAGCGCGCAGACCAGCACCACGGCGAGCACATGCTCGCGCCGCAAGCCCTGCCGCAGCACGAAGGCATTCTGCGCCCCGATCGCGAGGATTAACGAGAACCCCAGCGCGAAGCCTGCCACCGCTGCCTGCATGTTCTGCCCCTTCTTGCCTGCGGACCGAGCCGGACAGGCCCCGCAGCACGGATGGTCAGAGCTGCGCCATCACCTCGTCGGAGGCCTCGAAATTGGTGGTGACGCGCTGCACGTCGTCGTCATCCTCCAACGCCTCGATCAGCTTCATCAGCTTTTGCATGGTCTCGAGGTCCATCTCGGTCGTGGTGGTGGGTTTCCACACCAGCCGGGTCGATTCGCTCTCGCCGAGATCGGCCTCGAGCGCGGTCGAGACGTCATTGAGATCCGTGTCGGCGCACCAGATCACGTGGCCATCCTCGGAGCTTTCGACATCCTCGGCGCCTGCCTCGATGGCGGCCATCATCACCGTGTCGGCGTCACCGGCATCGGCCGGGTAGATCACCTCGCCCTTGCGCTCGAACATGAAGCCGACGCTGCCGGTCTCGCCCAGGTTGCCGCCGTTCTTTGAAAACGTCGAGCGCACGCTGGACGCGGTGCGGTTGCGGTTGTCGGTCATTGCCTCGACGATCACCGCCACGCCGCCAGGGCCATAGCCCTCGTAGCGGATTTCCTCGTAATCCTCGGCGTCGCCGCCGCTCGCCTTCTTGATGGCGCGCTCGATATTGTCCTTGGGCATCGACTGCGCCTTGGCCTCCTTGATGGCCAGGCGCAGACGCGGGTTCTTTTCCGGGTCCGGGTCGCCCATCTTGGCGGCGACGGTAATTTCCTTGGAAAACTTGGAAAAGAGCTTTGCCCGGACGGCGTCCTGCCGCCCCTTGCGATGCTGGATATTCGCCCACTTGGAATGGCCGGCCATGAGGTCCTCTTGTCGGATGCTGGAAATCTGGGGTCTTTTATCCGCTGTCGGCGCGCGGGGCAACGCCCCAAACTCACTGTGCCGGGCGGGTCGGCCGGCTAGCCAGGCGCGGGCGCGGCTGCAGCAGGGCCGTCAGGCGCAGCCGGTCGGCCAACTCAGGGTCCGGCCTGCGGCAGGCGCCCGCCCTGTCGCACCATCTCGATGCGGGTGGCGCGGCCGGTGGCATCGTCGGTCTCGAGATAGACCCCCGACAGCGTCACCGCCCCCATCGCCGGGGTAAACCGTTCGCGGCCCATGCCGGTGACGAAGCGGCGCATCGGCTCGGTCTTGTCCATGCCGATCACCGAATGGTAATCGCCGCACATGCCCGCATCGCCCTGGAACGCGGTGCCGCCGGGCAGGATCTGCGCATCCGCCGTGGGGATATGGGTATGGGTGCCCACCACGAGGCTCGCACGTCCGTCGCAGAAATGGCCCATCGCCATCTTTTCGCTGGTCGCCTCGCAATGCACATCGACCACTGCCGCCTGCACCGCGCCGCCCAACGGATGGCTGCGCAGCGTCGCGTCGATGGCCGAGAACGGATCGTCGAAGGCGCGGCGCATGAACACGTTGCCCAGCACCTGCGCCACCAGCACGCGACGCCCGCGCCGGTCGGAGAACACGCGCGCGCCGCGCCCCGGCGCGGCCTTGGCATAGTTGAGCGGGCGCAGTACCCGCTCGTTACGCTCGACCTCCTGGAGCATGTCCTTCTGGTCGAAGGCGTGATCGCCCAGCGTGACCACGTCGGCCCCGGCCTCCAGCAGCCCCTTGGCATGCGCCGCCGTGAGCCCCATCCCGCCCGAGGCGTTCTCGCCGTTGACGACCACGAAATCGAGCGCCCAAGTGTCGCGCAGGCCGGGCAGCCGCTCTGCCACCGCCGCGCGCCCCGCGCGCCCCATTACATCGCCGAGAAAGAGTATCTTCATGCGCCCCTGTTAGGCGCAGGCGCGTGCGAGGGCAAGCGGGTGAATGGCCGTCCGCCCTTCATCTTGCCGCGCATACTCAATCCCCGACGCGGTAGCGCGCGCGGTACTCGACCGGGAAATTCACCGACCGGGCGATGAAGCAAAAATCGTGCACGCGGGCGTGCAGCGCATCCGCCCGTTGCAGATCGGTGCCGCGCGCCACCGTGATCCGGGGCCGCAACATGGCGCGCAGGAAGCGGCTTGCGCCTGCCGCGTCGGTCTCGCCCACGGCCACGGGCTCGTCGGCATAGGCGGTGACGGTGATCCCGGCATCGCTCGCGAGGTGCAGGAACCACAGCATGTGACAGGCCGACAGCGCGGCGATCAGCATGTCCTCGGGGTTGTGCAGGGTCGGATCACCCCCCAGCAATGGGTCGTTGGAGCAATGGATGACCGGCTTGCCCTCGGTCTCGACATTCCATGTCCGGTCGTAGCCCCGGTAATGGCGCGTGCCCTCGCCGCGGTTGCCGGTCCATACGACACGGGCGGTATAATCGTGCTCGGCCATGGCTGCGTTCCCCTCCGTTCCAGACTGTCCTCATCCGCTCAGAACGCGATCACACCATCCTCGGTCACGATCATGTCGAGCGGCTGGTCGGTGGGCTCGAGCGGCAGCCCCTCCGCCTCCTGCGCGGCCCAGGCAAAGCCGATGGCCAGCGTCGGGCGGCGGGCGCGCAGCCGCTCCAGCGTGCGGTCGTAGAAACCGCCGCCGTAGCCGAGCCGCCCGCCCTTGCGGTCAAAGGCCACCAGCGGAACGATCACGATCTCCGGCTCGATGAAGCGGTCCTCTTGGGGCACCATCGCACCGAACGGCCCCTCGCGCAGCGCGCAGCCCGGCTCCCACAGCGAAAAATCGAGCGGCAGGCCCGTGCCCGCGATCACCGGTACGGCGACGGGGCCGTGTGCTGCCGCCTCGGCCATCGCGGGCAGCGGGTCGATCTCGGTGCGGATCGGCATATATCCGGCCAGCGGCACGCCGCGATGGCCGGCCAGAACCGCCGAGAGATGCGCCGCCGGGGCCGGATGCCCCGCCGCGTGCGCCGCCTTGCGGCGGGCGAAGGCGGCCTTGCGCGCCTCGGCCTTGCGCTCTGCCAACCCGCTCACAGCAGCACCAGCGAGGCGAGCCCGAGGAAGGCGAAGAAGCCCACCACGTCGGTGATCGTGGTCACGAACGGCCCCGAGGCGAGCGCCGGGTCGATGCCGAACCGCTCGAGCGTCATCGGGATGGCGATGCCCCCCAACGCGGCGGCCACCAGCGTCAGCAGCATCGCCACCGCGATCACGGCAGCCAGCAGCGGCACGCCGAACCACAGGCCCACCACCCCGGCCATCAACACGCCGAAAAACAAGCCATTGGCACCACCCACGACCAGTTCGCGCAGCACCATGCGCAGCGCGTTGCGTGGCGTCAGGTCGCGGGTGGCCAGGGCGCGCACCGCCACCGTCATCGTCTGGGTGCCCGCGTTGCCGCCCATCGAGGCGACGATGGGCATCAGCACCGCCAGCGCCACCATCTGGTTGATCGTCTCGGCGAATTGCTCGATCACCACCGAGGCGAGGATCGCGGTGAGCAGGTTGACGAAAAGCCACAGCGCCCGGTCGCGGATGGTCTCGGTCAGGCGGCCGGAAAAGCCGCCCTCCTCGCCGACGCCTGCGAGGCGCAGGATGTCCTCTTCGTGCTCCTCGTCGAGCACGATCATCGCGTCGTCGATGGTGATGACCCCCACCAAACGCCCCTCCTCGTCCACGACGGGCGCGGAGATCAGGTGATACTGGTTGAAGGCATAGGCCACGTCGGCCTCTTCCTCGGTCACGGCGAAGGTGTGGAAGGTCTCCTCCAACAGGTCGCGCAGCGGCGTGGCGCGCCGCGCAGCCATGATCCGGCCCAGCATGACGTTGCCCACCGGGTGCAGGCGCGGATCGACGAGGATGATGTGATAGAACTGTTCGGGCAGATCCTCGGCGCCACGCATGAAGTCGATCACGTCGCCCACGCGCCAATGCTCGGGGGCGATGACCACCTCGCGCTGCATGAGGCGGCCGGCGGAGTATTCCGGGTAGGTGAGCGATTGCTGCACCGCGAGCCGGTCGGACGCCTCGAGGATGTCGAGAATCGCCTCCTGCTGGTCGTCCTCGAGATCCTCGACGAGATCGACCACGTCGTCGGATTCCAGCTCGCGCACCGCCTCGGCCAGCACCTCGGGGTGCAGAAGGCCGATCACCTCCTCGCGGATCGATTCGTCGAGTTCCGACAGGATGTCGCCGTCGAATTCCTGCCCGTAGAGCGCGATAAGCCGCCGCCGGTCGCCGCCGCTGATCTGTTCGAGCAGGTCGGCGATGTCGGCGGCGTGGAGCGGTTCCATCTCGGCCCAGAGCCGGGTGCGGTCACCGGCGTCGAGCGCCTCCATGATGCGCGCGATGCGCGCCTCGCTCAGCGGGTGACCCTCGTCCTCGCCGGTCTCGGCCCCGGGCAGCGGTTCGTTGTCTGTCTCGGCCATTCCGCCCTCCCTCTGCGCCGCTCCGGCACCCCGTGATTAGCGATTGGCGGGCGTGAAAACAATCGCGTTGCAGCCCGTTTTCACCACGCGGCGCCGGGACAGCCGGCCCGCCTGCCCCATGTGGCGGCAAAACCCGGCGAGCAGACCGCCATGACCGACCAGACCCGCCGTCTCTCCGATGCGAGCGAGGCCATCGACGCGACCTTTGGCCCCGGTTACGGGCGCGACAACGCCGCGCTCGGGGTCGCACGCGAGATCAGCGCCGAGATGGGCGAGACAGTTCTCAGGCTGAAGCCGCGACTCTTCGGCTGAGCTCAGGTGACGCGCGACAGGATCTCGAGCGCCGCCGCGTGCTGCGTGCGCCCCGCAGCCGCGATCACGCGCCCGCCCGCATGGGCCGGGCCACCCTGCCAGTCGGTGACGATGCCGCCCGCCGCCTCGATCACCGCGATGGGCGCGTGGATGTCGTAAGGGGCGAGCCCAGCCTCGACCACGAGGTCGATCTGCCCCGCTGCAACGAGCGCGTAGGCGTAGCAGTCCAACCCATAGCGCGTAAGCCGCACGTGGCGCGCCAGATCGGCAAAGCCTGCGCCCTCGGCGAGGGTGCCGACCTCGGGAAAGGTGGTGAACAGGATCGCGTCGGAAAGGGGGCGGTCACCGCGCGCGCGCAAGGGGCGTGCGCCTTGCGGTCCGGTCATTCGCGCGGTGCCGAAGCCGCCCTCGAACCGCTCGCCGATATAGGGCTGGTCGATCAGGCCGTAGACCGGCCCGGAAGCGTCGGCGAGGGCGATCAGCACCCCCCATGTGGGCGTGCCCGAGAGAAAGGCGCGGGTGCCGTCCACCGGGTCGAGCACCCATGTCAGGCCGCTTTCACCTTCGGTGGCGCCATATTCTTCGCCGAGGATGCCGTCGCGCGGGCGACGCTCTGCCAGAAGCGCGCGCATGGCGCGCTCCGCGGCACGGTCGGCCTCGGTCACGGGGTCGAAGCCGCCGGTATCATGCTTGTTGTCGGCGCTGAGTGCGATATGCCGGAAATGCGGCAGGATAACCGCGCGCGCCGCATCGGCGAGGCTGTGCGCGGTCTCGCGTATCTCGAGTTCGTTCATTGCCGTATCCTCGCCCCGGTCCTGCCGGAGCGATACCCCGCTATCACGCGGGGCTCAAGCCACCTCGCTCAGGACGCGGGCAAGATCGAACAGGCGTTTGCGCTGGGTCTCGGGGATCGCGTAGTAGGAGCGCACGAGGTCGAGCGCCTCCTTGTCGGCGATGATATCAGCCGGAAGCGCCGTGCCGCCCTCGTGTTCGACCCTGGCCAGCCCATCGAAGAAGAAGGCGACATCGACCTCGAGCGCCTCGGCGATGTCCCAAAGCCGCGACGCGCTCACGCGGTTGGCACCGGTCTCGTATTTCTGGATCTGTTGGAATTTTATGCCGACAGCCTCGGCCAGTTGCTGCTGGGTCATCCCGGTCAGCCACCGGCGATGACGAATTTGTTTGCCCACGTGAACATCGACGGGATGCGGCATGTCTTTCCCCTTATCAATCTTATCAATCGTTGTGCGGCCCGGACCGGATCGGTCAAAAACGACCCAAGTCCGTCACCCAACGCCGCGCGACCCGGCAGCGTATCTGAATGAATAGCGAAACTGCCTTGAAATTCAAGAAATTTCGCCACTCGGTTGCAGGGGAATTCGAAATTACATGTGGTCGCGCGGGGTCGGTGGTGCGGACCCGTACCCGGCCACCGCTCTTTCGGATAGGTTGTGGCGCGGTTCGATGTGCAATCATGGGGTCCGCCGTGCAGGTCCGGCGAATCGGATGGACATGCCCGCACCCGGCGCTTACGCCAAGGGGCGCAGTTGTGACCGGAGACCGACAAATGCGTGCCTACCGATTGACCGCCGCCGGCGCCCCGCCCGCGCTCGAAAATATCCCCGCGCCGGCACCAAAGGCCGGTGAGATCAGCCTGCGCATCGCCGCCTGTGGGCTCAACTTCGCCGATCTTCTGATGATCGAGGGACGCTATCAGGACACGCCCGAGCCGCCCTTTACCCTCGGGATGGAGGTGGCGGGCACGGTGACCGCGCGCGGCCCCGACACTGACGGTCCGGCCCCCGGCACCCGCGTCGCCGTGTTCGGCGGACAGGGCGGGCTAGCCGAGCAGGGCTGTTTCCCGGCGGCGCGCGCCGTGCCGCTGCCCGATGCAATGAGTTTCACCGACGCCGCCGCGTTCCAGATCGCCTATGGCACAAGCCACGTCGCGCTCGATCACAAGGCGCGGCTGCAACCCGGTGAAACGCTCCTCGTGCTGGGCGCGGCGGGCGGTGTGGGTCTGACGGCGGTGGAGATCGGCAAGCTGATGGGCGCGCGGGTGATCGCCTGCGCGCGCGGGGCGGAAAAGCTGGAGGTGGCGCGGCAGGCTGGCGCCGACCACCTGATTGACGCCGCCACCGAGGACATCCGCGAGGCGTGCCGTGGCCTGGGAGGTGTGGACGTGGTCTATGACCCGGTGGGTGGCGACCAGTTCAAGGCGGCGATGCGCGCCTGCCGCCCCGAGGCGCGCATCCTCGCCATCGGCTTTGCCAGCGGCGAGGTGCCGCAGATCCCCGCCAATCACCTGCTGGTCAAGAACCTGAGCGTGATGGGTCTCTACTGGGGCGGATACCTGAAGTTCCGACCCGAGGTGGTGACCGAGAGCCTCGCGACGCTGTTCGGCTGGCACGAGGCGGGGCGTATCCGCCCGCATGTGAGCCACGTCCTGCCGCTCGACCGCGCCGCCGAGGCGCTGGATCTGCTGCGCAGCCGCAAATCCACCGGCAAGGTGGTGGTCACGCCATCCGCAGACTAACCGGCGCGGGCTGTGCGACGAAGCCCTGCCGCAGCATGTCCGACAGCGGATCAAGCAGCGCGTCGCCGCCGGGGCGGACGTAGAGGTTGATCTTCTGCACGCCGAGATCGGGCAGCGCGGTGCCCGGCTCGATCGCCTCCTGGTGCGGCGGAATGCTGTCCTCTAGCAGCGCGCCGACGGCGAGATCGGCGCTGACCAGCGCCTCGACCGCGCGGTCGTCTTCGGACAGCACCGCCATCTCCCAGTCGATCCCCGCCTCCTCGAGCCGGCGCAGCACGATGGGCCGGAAGATGCAGTTGGAGCAGAAGGCGAGCCGCAGCGGGCGCCGCTTCCACGCCACGCCGCCACGCGCCCCGGTCCAACGCAGGGCCATCTCGGTCAGGGTCTCGCCGCCGGGCTTGGGCGATTCCTCGGTGGTCAGGATCACGTCCACCTCGCCACGCTGGAATTCTTCGTGCAGTTTCATCGTGCTCGACGAACGCAGGTGCACGTTGATCCGCGGATAGGCGGCGTTGAACTGTTTGAGCACGCGCGGCACCACCGGGTAGACGATGTCATGCGGCACCCCGAGGCGCAGCTCGCCCTCGTAGCGATCCTCGGTCAGTCGCGCGACCGCCTCGTCGTTGAGCGCGAGGATGCGCCGCGCATAGCTCACGAGCTGCTCGCCCGGGCCGGTGAGCGACACGCGCCGGTTGCCACGGTCGAAGAGCGCGAGGTCCAGCATCTCTTCCAGCCGCTTGATCTGCATCGACACGGCCGATTGCGTGAGGTGCAGGATCGCCGCTGCCCGCGTGACCCCGCCGTGGTCCGCGACCGCCACGAGCGCGCGCAGGGTGGTGATGTCGAGATTCCTCATGGATCAGCTCCCGTGATGTATTGGCATACGAACATTCATTTTCATTATGCAGCGACTTCCGCCATATGATCAAGACATGAAATGTAAACCGGGAAATTCATCACAGACCCGAAAGGAGCAACCCATGTCCATCCGCATCGCAGCCTTCGCCCTGCCCCGCCCGCGCCGCCTGCCCCTACGGCAGATGTACGAAGTCGCCCGTCAGCGCCGGGAACTGGCGCAACTCGACGATGCCATCCTTGCCGATCTCGGCCTGAGCCGTCATGACGCGCAGCGCGAGGCCGCACGCCCGTTCTGGGACTTGCCTGGAACCCCCTGCGCGTGACGCGCGGGCAGGCGCACCGGACCGGCACGAAAAACATATCCGAAACGGTCGGAAAAGCTTGAAAAGACCCCCGTCCCCTCCGATATTACTGGCAAAGCCCCGTCCCGGGGCTGCCACGTAACTGGAGGTATCAATGGCTCAACACGACACGATCCGGACGGCAGCGGGCGCACGCGCCAGCGAGATCGACGCCGGACTGCGCGCGCACATGAACAAGGTCTACGGCACCATGTCCGTGGGGATGCTCATCACTGCGCTGGCGGCATGGGCCATCTCGGGACTCGCCGTGACCACCGATCCCTCGGCCGCGGCCGCACAACTGCCCAACGGCGAGATGCTCACGGGCTTCGGTTCGGCGATCTACCTGTCGCCGCTGAGATGGGTGGTGATGCTGGCGCCGCTGGCGTTCATCTTCCTCGGCTGGGGCGCGTTGCTGCGCAAGGCACCCGCAGCGGGCGTGCAGCTTGGCTTTTTCGCCTTCGCGGCGCTGATCGGCATCTCGCTCAGCTCGATCTTCCTGGTTTTCACCAGCTTCTCGATCGCGCAGACCTTCGTGGTGACGGCGATCGCCTTTGCCGGGCTGTCGCTCTGGGGCTACACCACCAAGAAGGACATCTCGGGCTGGGGCAGCTTCCTCATCATGGGGGTGATCGGGCTGATCGTGGCGATGATCGTCAACATCTTCCTGCAGAGCCCGGCGATGATGTTCGCCATCTCTGCCATCGGCGTGCTGATCTTTGCGGGGCTGACGGCGTTCTATACGCAGGAAATCAAGAACACCTACGTGGCCCACGCCGCGCAGGGCGACCAGGAATGGTTGGACAAGGCCGCCTATGACGGCGCGCTCAACCTCTACATCAGCTTCCTCAACATGTTCCAGTTCCTGCTGATGTTCATGGGCCAGCAGGAATAGCGCGCTAGCCTCTGGAAGACATCAGGGCCGGTCACAGCGACCGGCCCTTTTTCGTGCCTGCGCCGTGGGATTCGGGTATTTTCGCCAAGAAGAGGCACAACACCAGGTGCAGAGTGGCGCACAAAGAGAAAGCCGCGCCCGGGGGCGCGGCTCTTGCCGTGTCGAACGGGAGGGCGATCGTTACTTGATCTTGCCTTCCTTGTACTCGACATGCTTGCGCGCGACCGGGTCGTATTTGCGCACGGTCATCTTGTCGGTCATGGTGCGCGCGTTCTTCTTGGTCACGTAGAAATGCCCGGTACCCGCGGTCGAGTTGAGGCGGATCTTGATGGTGGTCGGCTTTGCCATGTCTCGTCTCCTGCGGCGGATGCGCATGGGCACCCGCGAATATCCCATGAACCCCGCCTTTTACCGGGGCGCGCGACCGAGTCAACCGCGATTCCGGCGCGTGGCGAGGGAATTGCGCGCCGCCCTCAGTTGCTCGAGAGGCGCGTCGGCTTGCGGTAGAAATGATGCACGCCGATGGAGGCGGTGTGCGCAAACTTGCGTGCCCAGCGCGGCTTGACGGCGCGGGTGTGGTAGTAGGTCGCCCCGTCGGTCAGTTGCCGCGGTGCCCCCTCGACCATCAGCCGCGCCACCTTGGACACCTGCCCGTAGATGGACTGGTTGGCGATGTGCTCGGGGTTGCCGTCGCAGGTATAGGTGAACTGGCACTGGTACTTTTTCCCGGTGCCCTGGTTGATCACGCCGCAGACCGTGTCGGGAAACTCGGGGTTGTCGACGCGGTTCATGATGACCTCGGCCACCGCGAACTGGCCGCGCACGCTCTCGCCGCGGGCCTCGAAATAGAGCGCCTCGGCGAGGCATTCGGTCTGCTGGTCCGCGCCGCGCACCCGCTGCCGCGCAAGCCAGCCGCGCGAATACTCGATCCCGGTCTCGGGGCGGGCAACGTAGCCGGCCAGCCGGTCACCCGGGATCGCGCGCAGGGCGCGGATTTCCTGGGCCATGAGTTGCGTGAGCGGGGTGTCCGCCACCACAGCCCCGCCTAAGGCGGAGACAAGCGCCGCGATCAAAAGCGTCCGTTTCATAGGCGATCTCCTTCGTTTTCCGGCGCGTCGCACCGGCACGATCATCGCGGGCCATTAGCCGAAAGCGCACCACGCGTCCACCCGCCCCCATCGGCGAATTTTTGCCGACGGGCAATCCAGCGCGTCTCAGCCCACAGAACGCGAAGGATCTTGCGCGAGGACGGCCTCAGGCGTGCCGATCCTGTCACGCACCGAGAGCTGTGCGGCAGCGAGTCGCGCCACCGGCACCCGGAAGGGCGAGCATGAGACGTAGGTAAAGCCCGCGTCTCGGCAGAACGAGATCGATTCGGGGTTGCCGCCATGCTCGCCGCAGATCGACAGCACGATGTCGGGGTTGGCCGCGCGCCCGCGTTCGGCCCCGATCCGCAGAAGCTCGCCCACACCATCGGTGTCGAGCACGTGGAACGGGTCTTCCGGAAAGACGCCCTGCTGCACATAGGCCGACATGAACCGACCGGCATCGTCGCGCGACAGGCCATAGGTCATCTGCGTCAGGTCATTGGTGCCGAAGCTGAGGAACGACACCAGGGGCGCGATCTCGCCCGCGCGCAGCGCTGCGCGCGGGGTTTCTACCATCACGCCCAGCCGGTAGGCAAAATCGCGCTGCCGCTCGTTGCGCACCGCCGCCGCCACCGCGTCGATGCGCGTCTTGACGATCTCCACCTCGCGGCGCGCGCTGACCAGCGGGATCATGATCTCGGGCACCACCGGCTCCTCGCCCTCGCGGCTCGCCTCGAGCGTCGCCTCGAAGATGGCGCGCGCCTGCATGTCGTAGATTTCCGGCACGGTGATGCCCAGCCGCACGCCGCGCATGCCCAGCATCGGGTTGTATTCGCCCAGGGCCTCGACCCGGCGGGTGACGTCAGAGACCGGCATGTCCAGTGCCTCGGCCAGTTGCAGGTGGCCCGCGCGGTCGGCGGGCAAAAATTCGTGCAGCGGCGGATCGAAGAGGCGGATGCAGACGGGCTGTCCCTGCATGATGCGGAACAGGTCGGCGAAATCGGCGCGCTGCATGGGCAGGAGCCGTTCGAGCACGGCGGCCCGGTCCTCGCTCGTGTCAGCGAAGATCATCTCGCGCATGACGGTGAGGCGGTCGGCCTCGAAGAACATGTGCTCTGTCCGGCACAGGCCGATGCCGCGCGCGTTGAAATTGCGCGCGAGCTCGGCATCGGCGGGGGTGTCGGCATTGGCGCGCACGGCGATGTCGCGGGTCTCGTCGGCCCAGGACATGAGCGTTTGAAAGGCGGCGTCGCGCGCGGCTTCGAGCAGCGGGGCCTCGCCCGCCAGCACCTCGCCGTTGGTGCCATCGACGGTGATCGTCTCGCCCGCGCGGATCACCTGCCCGCCGGGCATGGTCAGCATCTTGCGCCGGGTCTGGAAGCGGATATCCGACGCCCCCACGACGCAAGGCAAGCCGATGCCGCGCCCGATTACCGCGGCGTGGCTGGTGATGCCGCCGCGCTCGGTAAGGATGGCGCTGGCGGCGTGCATCCCGCGGATGTCCTCTGGGCTGGTCTCGCGCCGCACCAGAACGCAAGGTTCACTCCGCGCCGCCGCCGCCTGCGCCTCGGCGGCCGTGAACACCACCTTGCCCGAGGCGGCACCGGGGCTTGCGGCGATGCCGTGGGCGAGGATGTCGCGCGGCGCCTCGGGGTCCACCTGCCGGTGCAGAAGCTCGTTGAGCGCACGCGGCTCGACCCGCATCAGCGCTTCCTCGCGGGGAATGATCCCGTCCTCGGCCAGCGCCACCGCGATGGCCACCGCCGCGCGGGCGTTGCGCGCCACGCGGATGCCATCGAGGATCCAGACCTTGCCGTCCTCGATGGTGAACTCGGTCTGCATCTCCTCTCGCAGCTTCTCGCGCATGAGCCGTGTATGCGCGCGGATCTCGGCGAACGCGTCAGGGGCCAGCTCTTCGAGCGAGGGGCCACGCGGGTCGCGGGTGAGAAAGATCGAGTCCTCGCCGCCGCGCAGCGCGTCGCGCCCCTGGCTCTGGCTGAGGTAACGCCCGGTGATCTGCTGCGCGCCGGTGCGGCTATCGACAAGCTGCATCACGCCCGAACCGCTCTCGCCCGGGCCGATCCCCAGCGCCAGTTGCTGCACCACGAGGCCCAGCCCGGCATCTTTGGGTGCGCCCTTGGCCTGCCGCAGGAGGCGCGCGGTCGTCCCCTCCCAGGCGCGCGCCATCGAGCGCAGCACCTGCCCGAGTTGCACGGCCGGATCCTGCGGGAAGGCCTCGTCGGTCTCGTCCTCGTAGGCGCGCAGCGCCTCTCCCAGCCCTTGCACCGGGTCGGGTGCGACCTCTTCGAACACGTCCGGATCGAGCCGGGCCACGTGGATGGCATAGGATTGCACGAAACGCAGGTAGATATCCGAGGCCGCCTGTTTGCCGATCTGCTCGGACAGATCCAGGTAGCGCGCGTCGTTCATCCCGATGTTGAGCACCGCGTTCGGCCCGCCCCAGTCGGGGTCCTCGGACGAGGGGCGCACACACAGGAGCGGCGTCGCGCCGAATGGGGCGAGCAGCGCGGCCATGTCGGGCATCTCGCCCGCCGCGATGCGGTGAACGGCGTCAAACGATAGCGCGATGGTGCGCGGTACCGGCAGGTCGAGCCGCACCAGCCGTTGCAGGCATTTCGCGCGGCCGCCATGGGTGTCCGCTTGCATGGGCGCCGAGGCGGTGATGAGGGTGATATCGGGGTCGTCTTGCTGCACTGCGGCACCTCTCCTTTGCCCGCACCATACGCCGCGACGTGAACATGGCAAGGGAAAGGATCACAGGCGTGTGACGGGTAAGAGGTGGCCGTCCCTACCCCTCGACGCGGGTCAGATCGGCGGCCTGAAGGCAGATGTGGCGGATTCGGCTCAGCAGGTTGAGCCGGTTGCGACGGATGACCGCATTCTCGACATTGACCTGCACCGCGTCGAAAAACGCGTCGATGGGCGCGCGCAGGGCGGCCATCGCGGACATGGCACCAGCAAAGTCCTCCGAGCCGAGCGCGGCGGCGATTTGCGGCTCGGCCGCGTCGAGAGCGGCGAACAGCGTGCGCTCCTCCTCCGTGTCGGCGAATTTCACGTTGGCGCCGTAGGAATACTCGACGCCATCCTTGTCCTCGGCTTGGCTTAGAATGTTGTTGGCGCGCTTGAACCCCTGCAACAGGTTCTCGCCATCGTCGGTTTTCAGGAAATCCCCGAGCGCGCGGGCGCGGTGGACGAGCAGGGTGAGATCGTCGTTGTTCGGCATGGCCAGACAGGCGTCGATCACGTCATGGCGGAGGCCCTCTTCGCGCAGGTGGACCTTGAGACGATCGTGGAGGAAGGCGAGGAGGTCGTCGCTGAGGTCCGGCATAGCTGCGCCCACCTCGTGTATCAGACTGCCATTGCCGGTTTCCGGCGTCCGGTCCCGGCCGTGCAACTTGTCAAGAACCGCCTCGAAGGCGGCACCGAACACGCCGTGATGGGCGATCTCGTCCAGTATTTCCTCCAGCGTGTCGATCTCGTCATCACTGGCCTCGTCTCGATTGAGTTTGATCTTCTGGCGCAGAAGCTGCGCGTCGATAAAGCGGTCGAGTGGCAGGCGAAGGTCGCCTTCCATCACCATACGGATCACGCCGAGTGCCGCGCGGCGCAGGGCGTAGGGATCCTTGGAGCCGGTGGGTTTCTCGTCGATGGCCCAGAAACCGGTCAGCATGTCGATCTTGTCGGCCAAGGCGACCGCAACCGAGACGGGGGCGGCGGGCACCGCGTCGCCCGGCCCGAGCGGCTTGTAATGCTCCTCGCAGGCCGCCGCGACCTCTGGCGCGAGCCCCGCGGCCTTGGCGTAGTAGCGCCCCATAAGCCCCTGCAATTCGGGGAATTCACCAACCATTTCCGACTCGAGGTCGGCCTTGGCGACCTGTGCCGCCTGTTCCGCCAAGCTGGCATCCGCCCCCACCAGCGGCGCGATCTCGCGCGCCAGCGCCGTGATGCGCGCCACGCGGTCGGCCTGGCTGCCGAGCTTGTTGTGGAAGGTGACGTCGCGCAGCCCCTCGGCCATGCCTTCAAGGCCCCGCTCGCGCACAATGCGCAGGTCATTCTCCCAGAAGAATTTCGCGTCCGACAGCCGCGCCGCCAGCACCTTTTGATTGCCCGCCAGGATGGTCGCGCCGTGGTCGGCGGTCTCGACGTTGGCAACGGTGACGAAACGTTCGATGCGCCCCGATTTCGGGTTCCTCACCGAGAAGAATTTCTGGTGCTCCTTCATCGAGGTCTGCAACACTTCCGGCGGCAGGCCGAGGAAATCCTCGTCGATCCGGCCCATCAGCACCACCGGCCATTCCACCAGCCCTGCCACCTCGGCCAGAAGCCCGCGATCCTCGACCACCTCGAGCCCCGAGGCAAAGGCCTGGTTGGTGGCCTCCTGCCAAATCGTTGCCTGCCGTTCGGCTGCGTCGAGCACCACGTTTGCGCGCTTTAGCTTTGCCTCGTAATCCTCGAAAGACGTGACAGAAAACGGCTCTGGCGCCATGAATCTGTGGCCGCGCGTGACATCGCCCGCGCGGATACCGTCGACCTCCATCTCCACCACCTGCGCCTCGCCACCGTCGTCCGTGAGGATGCACAGTATGGAATGCAGCGGCCGCACCCAGCGCAAACTGCCCGCACCCCAGCGCATCGACTTGGGCCAGGGGAAGTGGCGGATGACCTTCTCCAGCTCTTCGGCCACGATGTCGGTGGCCGGGCGACCGGGCCGGGTGATGGTGGCGAAATAGACCTGGCCCTTCTTTTCATCGCGAATTTCCAGGTCGTCGCGCGTGACACCCGCGCCGCGCAGGAAGCCCTCGATGGCCTTGTCCGGGGCGTCCACCCGCGGGCCCTTGCGCTCTTCGCGCGTGGTGGGGCTTGTCGCAAGCAGCCCGTGCACCGCGAGCGTCAGCCGCCGGGGGGTGGAGAACGCCGCCGCGCCCGCATAGGTGAGCCCCGCATCCACCAGCGCGTCGGTCATCAGCCGCTTGAGATCATCCGCGGCCTTTCCCTGCATGCGCGCGGGGATTTCCTCGGAGAACAGTTCGATCAGGAGATCAGGCATGGGGCTCAGTATCCTTGCGGCGGTTCGGGGCAGTCGTCGGGGGCGGGCTGGCCGTCAAAGACCACTTCTCCGCAGCGGTTGATCTGGTGCCAGGCAAAGGCGCGGCCCTCGCCGGTGACAGCCAGCACCCGGTCGATGCCATAGGTGATGTTCTTCTGGCCGAGATACGCGCGGGCGCGGCCCTCTTGCAGCGCGGCACCGATGGCCTCGGCATCGAAACAGTCGAACCAGCCGGGCGCATTGAGCGGCTCGGCGGACTCGTAGGTGGCGAGCGCCATGTCCTGCGGCAAATCGGTTTCGAAACAGGCGCGGAAGCGAATCGGCGAGCTGTCGGCGTCGATGCCCGCGAAATCGCGCACCGGCAGGGCGCGCGTGCCGCCGTCGGCGAGGGTGATCCGCATGTCCACGGTGCCACCCTCCGAGGCGGGGCGAACCTCTTCGTAGAAGTGGTAGACCTGCAGGTAATACATCGCCACCCCGGCGATCAGGGCGGCGACCAGAATGCCAATGCTGAGAACCCTGCCCATCAGGCCGCCTGCCCCCCGGCCCCGGTCCGGACGAAGGCATCGGCGCAGGCCCGTGCCAGCGCGCGCACGCGACCGATATAGGCCTGCCGTTCAGTCACGGAAATGACACCGCGCGCGTCGAGCAGGTTGAAGATGTGGCTGGCCTTGATGCACTGGTCATAGGCGGGATGCGCCATGACGATGCGCTTGGCGGTCTTGGGGTCGGTCTCTTCCTGGCCGAGGATGGCGGCGCATTCGGCCTCGGCCTCCTCGAAATGCCTGAGCAGCACGGTCGTGTCGGCCACGTCGAAATTGAAGCGCGAGTATTCCTCCTCGGTCTGGCGGAACACGTCGCCATAGCTGAGCGGTATGGGCGCGCCGGGGTCGTTGAAGGGCATGTCCATCACATGGTCCACGCCCAGCACATACATCGCCAGCCGCTCCAGCCCGTAGGTCAATTCCCCGCTGACCGGGTGGCAGTCATGCCCGCCGACCTGCTGGAAATAGGTGAACTGGCTGACCTCCATCCCGTCGCACCAGACCTCCCAGCCGAGGCCCCAGGCGCCGAGCGTGGGGCTTTCCCAGTCATCTTCGACGAAGCGGATGTCGTGCAGGGCCGCGTCGATGCCGATGGCGGCGAGCGAGCCGAGATAGAGATCCTGCAGATCGGGCGGCGAGGGTTTGATCAGCACCTGGTACTGGTAATAGTGCTGCAGGCGGTTCGGGTTCTCGCCGTAGCGCCCGTCGGTGGGCCGGCGCGAGGGCTGGACATAGGCCGCGGCCCAGGGCTGAGAGCCGAGCGAGCGCAGGGTGGTGGCGGGGTGAAACGTGCCCGCGCCCACCTCCATGTCATAGGGTTGCAGGATCGCGCAGCCCTGGCCCGCCCAATAGGCTTGGAGCCGGAGAATGATCTCCTGAAAGCTGCGCGGTCTCACAGTGCTGTCGGTCATGCGAAAGGCCCCCGAAATTGCCCGCCCTACCTAGGCCGGGTGCGGGGCATGGTCAATCGGGCTTCGGGGTCGCGTCGGCGTGGCGTCGGTGGCAGAAAGGAGATGCAATGCCCGCGTAGTTTGGTAGAACCGGTCAGAGGCGCCGAGCAGGGCGCAAACCAGATACGGGATGCACAGGAATGCGTTTGGTCACGGCCCTTTGCTACATGGTTTTCATCTTTCCTCTCGCGGCAGCGGCGCAGGATACGGGCGGCGGTGTCCCGCAGGTCTGGGTGCAGATCGAGGCGCAGCCAACCCTCGCCGAGGCGCGGGCGCGGGCGCGCGTCTACGCGCGCGACCTGCCGGACGTGAACGGATTTGCCCTGGGGCGGGGCTGGTATGCGATCGCGCTTGGCCCTTACAGGGAGGACGAGGCCGAGCGCGTGCTCCAGGTTTATCGCCGCGAGGGGGTGATCGCGCGCGACAGCTATATTGCGCAATCGTCCGACTTCGGCCGCCGGTTCTGGCCCGTCGGCGACGCGAGCGCGCCCGCCCCCGCGCCCGAGGAGGCTCCGCTCGTGACCGCCCCCGATCCCGCCCCGCAGCCCGAACCGGGGGAAACCCTGCGCGAGGCCCGCGCCGGCGAGGCCCGGCTGAGCCGCGAGGAACGTGAGGAATTGCAGGTCGCGCTACAATGGGCCGGGGTCTATGACGGCGCGATCGATGCGGCGTTCGGGCGCGGTACCCGCGGGGCGATGGCCCGCTGGCAGCAACAGAACGGGTTCGAGCCGACCGGCGTGCTGACCACGCGCCAGCGCGCCGCGCTAATGGGGCAGTATAACGCGGTACTGGAGGATCTCGGACTGGAAACCGTGCGCGATACCCGCGCGGGCATCGAGATCGACCTGCCGCTCGGGATGGTTGAATTCGACCGCCACGAGGCCCCCTTTGCCCATTACCAACCCAGCGGCAGCTTTCCGGCGCAGGTTTTACTCATCAGTCAGCCGGGCGACCGCACGACCATGACCGCGCTCTACGACATCATGCAGAGCCTCGAGATCGTGCCCGAAACCGGGCCCCGTGCGCTCGAATCGGACGGCTTCACCCTCACCGGCGAAGGGCGCGACACGGTCTCGCATACCCGCGTCTGGCTGCGGGGGCGCGAGATCAAGGGGTTCACCCTTGTCTGGCCCGCGGGCGACGAGGCCCGCCTCACCCGGCTGCTCGAGGAGATGGAGGACAGTTTTACCCCCGTGCCCGGCACGCTTGATGCCATCGCCGCCCCCGCGACGGGGCAGCGCGTGGACCTCGTCGCAGGCCTCGACGTGCGCCGGCCAGACCGCGTGCGCACGGGCTTTTTCGTCGATGCAGGCGGCGCGGTGCTGACCACCGCAGAGGCGGTGCAGAGATGCGGACGCATTACCATCAACGAGACGACGGAAGCCGATATTGCCCATCTGGACGAAGCGCTCGGGGTGGCGGTGCTACGCCCGCGCGACCAGCTTGCGCCCGCGCAGGTCGCCCGGTTCCGCGACGGTCTTCCGGCGGTACTGTCACGAGTGGCAGTGGCGGGCTATTCCTACGAGGGGCTGCTGGGTGCACCCACCGTCACCTTCGGCCAGTTGGCAGCGCTCGAGGGGCTCGACGGCGAGACACATCTCAAGCGGCTGGCGCTCAGCGCGCGGGCTGGCGATGCGGGCGGCCCCGTGCTCGATGGCAGCGGCGCCGTGCTGGGGATGTTGGTGCCCTACGAGACCGAGGGACGCAGACTGCCCGAGGGGGTAAGCTTTGCCGCTACAAACGGCGCGCTACGCGCAGTTCTGGATGCCGGCGGTGTCACGCCGCGCGCCGCCACGGTAGAGGCCGACCTCTCGGGCGAGGCGCTGACCGACCGGGCCGAGGCGATGACCGCACTCGTGGGGTGTTGGGAATAATTCTCTGCAAACGCCACGATTTCGCCACCGACCGGGCCGGCGGAGGCCGGGGCGGCGGGGCGTGATGATGCTGTCACGCACACCCGGAGACAGCATCATGACCGCAAGACATCTCTTTGCCGCGCTCGGCCTTTTCGGCCTCGCGGTGCCTGCCGCTATCGCGCAGCAGGACCAATACGCACAGGACATGGGCGGCTACACCACCGCGATCATGGGCGGCAGCAGCCAGATCATGCCGCCAGCGGGCCATGCCGGCCAGTGGTGGACCCACCCTTCGGGCTGCGAATATTCCCGCACGGGCCGCCCCGGCGAGGTGGTGTGGTATCTCATCATCAACACCGCGCGCCCCGAATGCCCGACCTATATCGCCACGCGCGGCGGGCGCGACGTCTACTGACCAGGACGCGGCGGCGCGCCCTCAGGGCCGCCAGAACCGCGGCAGGAGCAGCACCAGTACGGCGAGGACTTCCAACCGTCCCATGAGCATGGCGACGATCATCAGCGCCTTGGCCGTCTCGGGGAAGCCCTGCACCGAGCCGGTTGCGCCCACGCTCGGGCCAAACGCGGGACCGATATTGAAGATCGCGGTCCACGCGCCCGTGACAGATTCGATCAGCGTCAGCCCGGTCAGTTCCAGCGCCACGGAAAACACCCCGAGCGACAGGATGTAGACGGTGAAGAGCAGCATCACCGATTGCAGCACCTCGTCCTCGACCCGCCTTCCCTCATGGCGCAACACCATGACCGAGTTGGGATGAAAGATACGCCGCGCCTGCTGTCCCAGCGCGCGCAGCATGAGCTGGTAGCGGAAGATCTTGATCGAACATCCCGTGGACCCGGTGCAACCGCCGATCGCCCCGACCGCGATCAGGATCACGAAGGGAAAGCTGCCCCAGGCGGTAACGTCGCCATCGCCATAGCCGGTACCGGAAAAAAGCGACACCGTGTTAAAGAGCCGTGCGCGCAGCCCCTCCTCGTCGATATGTCCGGTCACGGCGATCTCGTAGCCCACCACAAGCAGCGCCGCATAGCCGATCCAGCGCAGGTAGGTGCGCACCTGGCTGTCGTGCCAGAGCGGGCGCAACTGCCCCTGCACCCCCTGCATCAGCCGCACGAAGGGCAGCGTGGAGAGGATCATGAACAGGATGCAGGCATATTGGACCGGCGCGTCAAAGGCCGCGAAGGACACGTCGTACGTCGAGAACCCGCCGGTGGCGACGGTTGTGAAGGCATGTACTGTCGCGTCGAACGCGCCCATCCCCAGCACGAAGTAGGCGAGGATGCAGGCCAGTGTCAGCAGCAGGTAGACGTTGAGCACCCCCTTGGAGATATCGATGGTACGCGGCAGCGCCTTGCCGAAGGTGTCAAACCCCTCGGAGCGAAAGAACTGCATCCCCCCCACCCGCATCTCGGGCAGGAAAACCAGTGCCACGATGACGATTCCGAGCCCGCCCAGCCATTGCAGGATGCCGCGCCACAGCAGCAGCCCCTTGGGCAGGTCGTCGAGCCCCGCGATCACGGTGGTGCCGGTTGTCGTCATCCCCGACATCGATTCGAAGAACGCATCGACGAAACCGAGCCCGGTCTCGCCCAGCACAAAGGGCAGCGCCCCGAAGAGCGGCAGCACCACCCAGACCGTGGTGGTCAGCAGGAACGCCTGCTGGATGCTCAGCCCGTGGCCCATCGCGTTGCGGCATGACAGCGCCACGAGCCCGCCCGCGAGGCATGTGACGATCAGGCTCTCGGCGAATACGGTCCAGTGCTCCCGCCCCTCGGCGAGATCGACGAGCAACGGCAGCAGCATGGTCGCGCCCATGGCCATCACCATGAGCCCGACGAGATATCCCACGGGTCGCACGTCAAACATGGCGCGCAGCGTTGGCCGCGCCTTGCGACGGTGTCAAGCGCCATGCGTGTCGGGCTCAGCCCGGCAGGATGTCCTCCATGACGAAGGCCGGGATGTCACGCCGCGCGAGGCCCATGGCGGCCAGTTCCGCGTCGCTCAAAGCGTGCATGCGCGCCACGCTGGACAGCCGTGCCCGGCTGAGCATGTAGGCATTCATCCCCGGCGCGCGCTCGGCCATGAAGAGATCGAAATCGCGCCGCCATGTGGCGGGAAGGAATCGAACGGTCAGGTCGGTTTCGGTCATCGGGTCCCCTTTCGCAGGTCGACCGGGTCCCCTCCCCAAGCACATCATAACGCATCGTGACGCGCGATGCGCGGGTGCGCGGCGAGGTCGGCACGAGGTGTTGCTGCAATGCAGCACAAACGCAAAGGGGCCCGGCGGATGCTTTCCGGCGGGCCCCCATGCGCGCGCGGCGCGGATCAGGTGTAGAACAGGTCCTTGAACACGTGATAGGCGATCTGGTCCCGCGGGATGCCGAGGCGGGCAAGTTCCTGGTCGGACTTGGCCTCGAGTGCCTCGATCTGCCCACGCCGCGACCGCGTGCGCGCCATCCGCTCACATCCCCGCTCGAGCCCGGCCACGAAGCGACCCCATGCGCCCCGAAGCGGCGAGACAGAGATATTGGTTGCAATGTTCGTCATCTGGAAACCTCACATTTGTGATGCGTTTCCTCCCTGACGCCAACTTAGGTCATCGCTCTCCGCGTCGCGAGGCCCAATTCGGAATGGCCGGGTTGCGTGGACTGCATCCCGGCCTGCAAGTCTTTATTCCGGCTTCGTTTTCTCCTCGCGCTGCGGCATGGCGGGCGGGATGGAGGGCGCGCGCGAACGCTTGGCGGCGGCGGGTGCGGTCTGCTCCGCCTTGGGCTCTGTCGGCTTTGGCGCGGGCTTGGTCGGGGCACTCGCCTTCGGCTCTGTCGGCTCTGGCGCGGGCTTGGTCGGGGCACTCGCCTTCGGCTCTTGCGGCTTGGGCGCGGACTTTGTCTGCGCGGGCGCGGGCTTGGCCGACGCAGGCTCGACCGGCTTCGCCTTGGGCTCGGCCGACTTGGGCGTGGAGGCCTGGGTTGCGGCCGGTTTTGCGGCTGGAGCCGCCTTGGCCTTGGGTTCGTTTTTCGTGGCCGTGGAGGTGGCTTTGGCCGCTGCCGGTTTCTTCGCGGGCGCGGGCTTGGCCGCGGGAGCCGCCTCTGCCACCGACCGCTTGGCGAAGGGCGTGGCGTTGAGCCCCGCCTCGGTCATGATCCGAGCGACGCGCAATTGGCTCTCGATCATGTATCCGGTCAGGCGGATGCCCGCCGCGGAGAGCTTGAGCGGGAGATCAGGTGCAAGCATTGTGATCGTTCCTTCTCGTCAGGTCGTGCCGCTGATAGAGCGCACAGGTGACAGGCGCGTAACGCGCAACTATTTCTGCAATGCAGCATCAGCGGTGCAAGGTCAAATCACATCGTGCGGATGCGGCAATATCTCGCTGCACCGCCCACAGATTGCCCGGAAAACGGACAGGTCGCTCAGCCGCCGTGCACGAGGGTCTGGAACAGGCGCGGGTCGAGGCTTGTCGCGGCGAAGGTATCGCCTTCCGTCAGCACGCTGACCGCGTCATGGCTGTGCAGGCTTTCCTGATGGCTTGCCACCACGCGGAAATCGCCGACCCGGGGTTCCGCCAGCAACTGCTCGCAGAACAGCCGTGCGGCGTCCTCGACGAAAACCGGGTTGGCCGCGTTCAGCTCGGCAAAAGCCTGCTCGTCCTCGCGCTTGACCATCACCTGCGTCTCGGTGGGTACCGCGCGGCGGGCAAGCTCGATCAGGTCCTCGAACCACAGGCAGTCGCCTGCGACCATCTCGACCGAGATGCGCGCCACCGAGCGCTGTGAATGCGGTGTGGCGAGTTGCCCGCGCGTGCGCCGCGCGTGTTCGCTGAGTTCGAGCGAGCAGGGGCAGGTCGAGGAATAGACATAATCCACGTGCATGAGCTTGCGCCGCACGCCACCCGTCTCCACCAGTTCCAGCGCGATGTCGTAATACTGGTAGCCCACCAGCCCCGAGCGCAGCGCCTCGACCTTCATCGGGTAGGAGAGCCGCATCTGTAGGCGCGCATCAATGCTGTCGAGATCGGCGAGGTAGTCGTCGAGCGCAGCTGTCATCACCTCGAAGCTGAAGGTCTTTTCCGCATGGCGGTAGAAGCTGCGCATGATGCGCGACATGTTGATCCCCTTCTTGCCCGCCTCGAGGCTCACCGTGCCGGTGACCGAGGTCTCGAGCGTGAGATCGCCGTTGTCGCGGGTGTGGTAGCGGATCGGCAGGCGGAAATTGGAAATCCCCACATGCTGCAATTGCTGCCGCGTTCCCCGGATGAGCGAGGACGGCCCGTTCTGAAGATCGGGCAGCGTCGCACGGTAAGCGCCATCGGCGGCGAAACCCGCGGGGTAGTCGCGCGACAGCGTCGGGTAATTCATCACCTCGTCGCCGGGCAGAAGCCGGGCGATCGCCGGGTCGAGGTCGGCCACCTCTTCGGGGGTGGCCGACTGCGCCCATTGGCGCAGCCGCGCGAGGGCGGCCTTCGCCTCGTCCCGATCCGGGGTCGGCGCCATGTCAGACGGATGCACGTTCATAGATAGGATTCCCTGTCCGCTGTGCCGGAGTTGACCATATAAGGTTTCCCTCCGGATTTCCAATCGCGTAAGTTCATACGCGAAAACCGGCAGGACGGATCAAACCTTGTCGAGCGCCGCGCGCAGATCGGCCACGAGGTCGCCCGCATCCTCCAGCCCCACGCTGAGCCGCACCAGCCCCGGCGTGATACCCAGCGCGGCGCGCCGCTCCTCGGAGAGGCGCTGGTGGGTCGTGGTCGCCGGGTGTGTGACGATGGATTTGGCGTCGCCGAGGTTGTTGGAAATGAGCACGATTTCGAGCGCGTTGAGAAAACGGAAAGCGGCCTCCTGCCCGCCCGTGATATCGAGCGCCAGCACGGTGCCGCCCTGCCCCATCTGCCGCATGGCCAGCGCGTGCTGTGGATGCTCCGGCAGGCCCGGATAGATCACCCGGACCCGCGCGTCGCCTGCGAGCGCCTCGGCGATGACCTGCGCGCTCGCGGCCTGCGCGCGCACGCGCAGGTCAATGGTCTCCAGCCCCTTGAGCATGACCCAGGCGTTGAACGGCGACAGCGCGCCCCCGGTATGCTTGAGATAAGGCTCCAGAACCTTGCGGATGAAGTCGCGCCGCCCCAGCACAACGCCGCCAAGGCACCGGCCCTGCCCGTCGATATGCTTGGTCGCCGAATAGACCACCACGTCGGCACCCTGCGCGATGGCGTCGGAATAGACCGGCGTGGCAAAGACGTTGTCCACCACCACCGTCGCGCCCACGTCATGGGCGATCCCGGCCACCGCCGCGATATCGACCACCTCGAGCGTCGGGTTGGCCACGGTCTCGAAGAACACCGCCTTGGTGCCGGGGCGCACCGCCGCGCGCCATTGGTCGAGGTCCGTGCCATCGACGAAGGTGACCTCGACACCGAAGCGCGTCAGCACCTCCTCCAGCACATAGAGACAGGAACCGAAAAGCGCTTGCGCCGCGACCACATGATCGCCCGCGCGCAGCATCGCGGTGAGTGCGCCCGACACCGCCGCCATTCCGCTCGCTGTGGCAAAGGCATCCTCGGCACCCTCGAGGGCGGCGATGCGTTCCTCGAACATGGCAACGGTCGGGTTGCCGTAGCGGGCATAGATAAACTCGTCCTCGCCCGCCTCGATGAACCGCGCCTGCGCCGCCTCGGCGGTCTCGTAGACGAATCCCTGCGTGAGAAAGAGCGCCTCGCTCACCTCGCCATACTGGCTGCGCCGCGTGCCACCATGCACCAGTTTCGTGCGTGTCTTCATGTATCACCTCCGGGCGTGCCGCCCATGAAAAAAGCCCCGTTCGCGGTCAAGCGAAAGGGGCCTTTCTCCTGACCTCTTTAGCGGGATGTTTAACGTGGCCCGCAATCCGGTAACAAATCGCCACGCCGCACCGATTATCCGCAGTCCGCGCGCGCGTCAACACTGTCACGCAGGCTTAACCAAAACGTCACCGCTTCGAAATATCCCCGGCCTACACCGCAGCCACAAGATGTAGTGGGATGTGCACGCCATGCCGATCATTCACGTCAATGCCGGTGACAGGCTGCCTTGCACGCTCTCTCTCGATGAGTGCGGACCGGTGATCATCATGGTGCACGGGTTCAAATACGCCCCCGGCCACGTCACCGAATGCCCGCACCGCCATATCTTCGCGCTCGACCCCGCGCGCGACTGCTTCAAGGTGGTGAGTTGGCCGCGGGGCCTCGGCTTCGACGGGCGTGCCCCGGGAGAGGGGCTGGCAATCGGCTTCGGCTGGAACGCGCGCGGCTCGCCGTGGCGTGCCTACGGCGAGGCCGCGCGTGCAGGGCAAGCGCTGGCAGACCTCGTCTCGGTTGTCCGGCGGCGGGCCCCGCACCGTCCCGTCCACGCCATCGCCCACTCCTTTGGTGCGCGGGTCGTGCTCGCGGCTCTGGCGCATCTCGCACCCGGTGCGCTGGGGCGAATTATCCTGCTGGCGGGGGCCGAGTTCGGCCATCACGCGGGGGCCGCGCTCGACACGCCCGCAGGCCGCGCCGCCGAGATCGTCAACGTCACCACGCGCGAGAACGATCTCTACGATGCGCTGCTCGAATGGCTGATCCCGGCGCCCGCACGCGGCGACCGCAGCCTCGGGCTGGCGCTGCGCCCGGGTGCCAACGTGCTGACGCTGCAACTCGACGATGGCGACACGCTTGCGGCTCTCGGGCGCGCGGGGTTTGACATCGCGCCGCCCACCGCGCGCGTCTGCCACTGGTCGCCCTATACCCGCGCGGGCGCCCTGCCCTTCTACGCGCGGCTCCTGCGCGAGCCCGAGCGCCTCACCCTCGCACAGCTTCGCGCCGCGCTACCCGGACGTGCCACGCCGCGCTGGTCGCGGCTTGCGCCCGATCTGCGCCTACCCTTGCCAATCGGGCGCAAGCCGTCATTCTGACCGGGTCACAGCCCCGGAGGATGCCATGACCGACCCGATCAACCTGTATTACTGGCCCACGCCCAATGGCTGGAAGATATCCATCGCGCTGGAGGAGATGGGCCTGCCCTATCGCTGCCACCTTGTCGATATCGGCGCGGGCGATCAGCACAAGCCCGAGTTCCTGGCCATCTCGCCCAACAACCGCATCCCGGCGATCACCGATCCGGATGGGCCGGGGGGTGCGCCGGTCCACATCTTCGAATCGGGGGCGATCCTGCAATATCTGGCGCGGAAGACCGGGCGCTTTTACGGCGAGACGGAGCGCGAGCGTATCGCCGTGGAGGAATGGCTCATGTGGCAGATGGGCGGCGTCGGACCGATGGCGGGACAGGCGCATCATTTCCTGAAGTTTGCCAAGGAGGATATCCCCTACGCCAAGGACCGCTATCGCGGCGAGGTGGCCCGGCTCTACGGCGTGCTCGACCGCAGGTTGGCAGAAAACCGCTACGTCGCAGGCGATTTCTATTCCATCGCCGACATGGCGCTCTGGGGGTGGTGCTCGCTATGGGAGGGCCAGCAGCAGGTGCTGGACGACAAGCCGCATTTCGCCCGCTGGCTGGAGGAGGTGAGCGCGCGGGAGGGCGTGCGCCGAGGCCGCGCACTTCATGCCGACAAACGCCGCGACCCGACGGCAAAGCCCGCCTGATCCGCGCAGTCGCGAACCTGATACGAACCGTCACGAAAGGGTAGACAGCCCAAGAGCGGACCGCTTAGGGTCAACGCACTGTTTTACACCCGTCCCTAAACAAGCCGGGCAAACATCACCACAGGGGGACCACGATGAAACTGACCGCACTTCTTACCACCGTCGCGGCGCTGGCTTTGGCCGCACCCGCGCATGCCGAGTTCAAGCTGGGCGACCGCTATACCGACAATGACGGCGATCTCATCGCCGACATCCCCGAGGACGAATCGAAGTGGCTCGACCCGGACACGATCATTTTTGCCTATACCCCGGTCGAGGATCCGGCTGTCTATGCCGAGGTCTGGCAGGGTTTTCTCGATCACATGGCCGAGGTGACCGGCAAGAAGGTGCAATTCTTCCCGGTGCAATCGAACGCCGCGCAGATCGAGGCGATGCGCGCCGGACGCCTGCACGTCGCGGGCTTCAATACCGGGTCGAATCCCCTGGCCGTGGCCTGCGCGGGCTTTCGTCCGTTCACCATGATGGCCGCCGCGGACGGCTCCTTCGGCTACGAGATGGAGATCCTCACCTACCCCGGCTCCGGGATCGAGAGCGTCGAGGACCTCAAGGGCAAGGAGCTGGCCTTTACCTCCGAGACCTCGAACTCGGGCTTCAAGGCGCCATCAGCCATCCTCAAGGCCGAGTTCGGCATGGAGGCGGGCCGCGATTTCGAGGCGGTCTTCTCGGGCAAGCATGACAACTCGATCCTTGGCGTCGCCAACAAGGATTACATGGCTGCCTCTATCGCCAACTCGGTCAAGGCGCGGATGATCGACCGCGAGGTGGTCACCGAGGATCAGCTCGAGGTGCTCTACAAGTCGCAGACCTTCCCCACCACCGGCTATGGCGTGGTCCACAACCTGCACCCCGACCTGCAGGACAAGGTCAAGGAGGCGTTTGCCACCTTTGAATGGGAAGGCTCCAAGCTGGAGGAAGAGTTCAAGAAATCCGGAGAGGCGCAGTTCATTCCGATCACGTTCAAGGAGCATTGGTCGGTCATCCGCACCATCGATGCGGCCAACGACGTCGAATATAACTGCAACTGAGCCTTCTTCCCTGTCAGGATCGGCGCGGGCGGTATCGTGCTGCCCGTGCTCGTTTTCGGAAAGTAACCGGACATGCTGCATCTCAAGGGTCTCGGTAAGACCTACAAGACCGGCGACACGGCGCTCAGCGACGTGACGCTTTCGGTACCCAAGGGCCAGATCATGGGGCTGATCGGGCCGTCAGGCGCGGGCAAGTCCACCCTCATCCGTTGCATCAACAGACTGGTGGAGCCCACCGCCGGCGCGGTGCTGCTGGGCGATATCGACCTGGCAAAGCTAGGCAAGCGCGAGCTGCGCCGCCAGCGGCGGCGGATCGGCATGATCTTTCAGGAATACGCGCTGGTCGAGCGGCTCACGGTGATGGAGAATGTGCTCTCGGGTCGCCTCGGCTATGTGCCGTTCTGGCGTAGTTTCCTGCGCCGCTACCCTCCCACCGACATCCGCAACGCTTACCGCCTGCTCGACCGGGTCGGGCTGATGGATCACGCCGACAAGCGCGCCGACGCGCTGTCGGGCGGGCAGCGGCAACGGGTGGGCATCGCGCGCGCATTGGCGCAGGAACCCGAACTCCTGCTTGTGGATGAACCCACCGCCAGCCTCGACCCCAAGACCAGCCGCCAGATCATGCGCCTGCTTACAGAAATCTGTGCCGAGCGTGACCTGCCCGCCATCGTCAACATCCACGACGTGCCGCTGGCGCAGCAATTCATGCAACGCATCGTGGGGCTGCGTGCGGGCCGCGTGGTCTTTGACGACGCGCCCGAGACGCTGACCGAGGCGGCGCTGACCGAAATCTATGGTGCCGAAGACTGGCACGCCATGCGCGCGGGCGATGCCGAGCAGGCGGAGGCCGAAGCCGAGGCGAAGGCACGGATGGAGGCGCTCGCCTGATGGCCGACGCCTACCCCACCACATGGAAGCGCCCGCCGCAGATTGTGACCGACCGCCGCTGGCGTCTTGCGCTGCAAATCGGTGTCGTGCTCTACCTCGTGCTGGCCATCGGCACGCTCGAAGTGGACTGGGCGCGCGTCGCCGCCGGACTGGAGCGCGGGCAACGCTTCGTCATGGGATTTCTCACGCCGGATTTCACCAGCCGCTGGATCGATATCCGCCAAGGGCTGATCGAAAGCCTGACCATGACGCTCACCTCGACCGTGATCGGCGTCATCATCTCGGTGCCCATCGGCGTCGGCGCGGCGCGCAACCTCGCGCCGCGCGCGATCTACTATGTCTGCCGCGGCATCATCGCGGTCAGCCGCGCGCTGCAGGAAATCATCATCGCCATCTTTCTCGTGGCGATGTTCGGCTTCGGGCCATTCGCGGGCTTCCTCACGCTCAGCTTTGCCACCATCGGCTTCATCGCCAAGCTGCTCGCCGACGATATCGAGGAGATCGACGAGGCGCAGGCCGAGGCGATCCGCGCCACCGGGGCCTCTTGGCTGCAACTTGTCAACTACGCGATCCAGCCGCAGGTGATGCCGCGGCTGATCGGCCTGTCGCTCTACCGGCTCGACATCAATTTTCGCGAGAGTGCCGTGATCGGCATTGTCGGCGCGGGCGGGATCGGCGCGACGCTCAACACCGCCATCGACCGCTACGAATATGACAGCGCGGGCGCGATCCTGCTGATCATCATCGGCATCGTGATGGTGGCGGAATACGGCTCCAGCTACCTGCGAAAGTTCCTGCAATGAGCGAGATCACGCATCATTCCGAGGTTTGGGCCCATCGCACGCCGCGCAAGCGGCTGGTGATGTGGCTCGGCTGGCTGGCGCTGGTGGCGCTGTTCGTGTGGTGCTGGCAGGTGATGACGGAAAACACCATTTGGGCATTCGTCGCCGACGCGCCCCGACAGGCTGCCGATATCGGCAGCCGGATGGTGCCGCCGCGCCTCAGCTACCTGCCAGAGCTGATGGTGCCGCTCTGGGACACGATCAACATCGCCACGCTGGGCACGCTGGGCGGCGTCATCATGGCGGTGCCGGTGGCTTTCATGGCGGCGCGCAACACCACGCCCTCACAGCGCATCCTGCGGCCCATCGCCCTTTTCATCATCGTCGCCTCGCGCTCGATCAACTCGCTGATCTGGGCACTGCTCTTGGTGGCGATCATCGGGCCGGGCATCCTCGCGGGGATCGTCGCCATTGCGCTGCGCTCCATCGGCTTTGTCGGTAAGCTGCTCTACGAGGCGATCGAGGAGACCGACGCGCGCCAGATCGAGGCGGTGCAGGCCACTGGCGCCAGCCCCGCGCAGGTGGTCAGCTACGGGATCGTGCCGCAGATCATGCCCGCCTTCTGGGGCATCTCGGTGTTCCGCTGGGACATCAACATCCGCGAGAGCACCATCTTGGGGCTGGTCGGCGCGGGCGGCATCGGGCTCAAGCTTCAGGCCTCGCTCAACGTGCTGGCCTGGCCGCAAGTGACGGTGATCCTGCTGTTGATCCTCGCCACCGTGGTGCTGAGCGAATGGGTCTCGGCGCGAGTGCGCCACGCGATCATCTGACCGCGCGACGCGTCTGGACCGCGCTCAGGCGCTCAGCAGGCGGTAGAGTTCGTCCTTCAGCCGCGCGCGTTCCTTGCGCAGGTCCATCTCGGCTAGGTCGTCCATCGGCTCGACCAGGGTCTCGGCGCGGTGCACCTTGCGGTTCACCTCGTGATACTCCTCCGCCAACCGCGCGAAGTGCGGATCGGCCTGTTTCATCTCGCCGATTCTCTCGGCGAATTGCGGAAATTCCTCGTGAAGCTCGTGGGGGGTGTGGGACATCGCGCGTCTCCTGTTGTTTGCCTGCCGACCCACCCTAATGGGCGCGGGTGCGACGCACCTTGACCCGGATCAAACTGGGCGGGCGCGCAGGGATAGACTCGCGGCGGCGCGGGGCCGCGCGTCAGCGCCGGGCACGTCGCCAGCCTGCGGCACGCGCTTCGGCCTCCGAGCAGAACCAGCGTTCGCCCTGCCCAGGCCGGATCACCGTGCGCGCGTAATCCGCCTGCCCCGGCAGGTGGTGGATGCGCTTGCCCGAGCGGCTGATATTGCCCTTGATCGCGCAATCCGGGTCGGGTGCGGCGGTCTGCGTCGCGCGATCCTCGCGCACTGCGCGGCGATGATCCGCTGGCCGGTCGAAGCGGTGCGCGTGCAGCCCGATCCCGGCGATGACGGCGCGTTTCTCGTCGAGGTAATAAGCCATCGAGTACTTGCGATAGGCCAGCGCCAGCCCCTCGGTCACCAGCATCCGGCCCACGTCCTGCCCAGCCACCGCGCAGGTGGCGACAGTACGCGCGTAACGATCGGTATCGACCGTGTCACAGCGCGCCATGCGGCCCCCGATCCGCCTACGCACCTGATCGGCGGCCCATGTGCCGCAATCCCATGCCACGCCATCCGCGTTGGTGCAGCGCTGCCCCAGTTCGGGCGCGTCGATGCCGTGCAGGCGCACCCGCGTGGCCCCCACGTCGAGCGTATCGCCATCGACCACGCGCACCGGCCCGCCGAACCCCTGCGCAACAACCGCGGCGGGGAACATTGTAAGAACGATCAGTAAAGAAATCCTTAACATGCCCCTTTATTGCGGGAGGGGATGCTGCTTTTCAATACAGAACGTGAACAAAGCGTTAATGCGCGATCACCGCTGCGCGTGTTCCCAATCGGGGTGAAGCCACGGGGCCGCGTTGTCCGGCGGCAGGCGGCGGCCCAGCACCGCGTCGGCGATTTTCTCGCCCGCCATGATCGACGGGGCGTTGAGATTGCCGTTCGTGATGCGCGGGAAGATGCTCGAATCGGCCACGCGCAGGCCGTCGACCCCGATCACCCGCCCATCGGGATCGACCACGGCATCGCTGTCATCCGCGCGGCCCATCCGGCAGGTGCCGCAGGGGTGATAGGCGCTCTCGGCATGCTCGCGGATGAAATCGTCGAGCGCGTCGTCGCTCTGCACCTCGACACCAGGCTGTATCTCGTGTTTGCGATAGGGCGCGAAGGCTTCCTGCGCAAATATCTCGCGTGTGAGCCGGATGCAGCGGCGGAAATCTGTCCAATCGCTCTCCGCGCTCATGTAGTTGAAGCGGATCACCGGATCGTCGGCGGGATCGCTGCTGCGCAAGGTGATCGTGCCGCGAGATTCGCTGCGCATCGGGCCGACATGGGCCTGAAACCCGTGCCCCTCGGCCGCCGCCTTGCCGTCATAGCGCACGGCAATGGGCAGGAAATGGAACTGGATATCGGGGTAATCGACACCCGCACGGGAACGGATGAAACCGCAGCTCTCGAACTGGTTCGAGGCTCCCGGCCCCTGCCGACCCAGAAGCCAGCGCAGCCCGACCCAGCCCTTGCCGAAAAGGTTCCAGTACTTGAAGAGGCTCACCGGCTGGCTGGCGGCCATCTGGACATAAAGCTCCATGTGATCCTGCAGGTTCGCACCAACGCCGGGCCGGTCGGCCACAACCGCGATGCCGTGCTCGGAGAGATGCGCCGCCGGACCGATACCCGACAGCATCAGCAGCTTCGGCGAATTGATCGAAGAGGCCGCGAGAATCACCTCGGCGCGCGCGCGTACCACCTCGCGCCGTCCGCCGCGCAGCACCTCTACGCCGGTTGCGCGACCCTCATGGGTTACCACGCGCTGCACCAGCCCGCGCAGCAGGTCGCAATTCTCGCGCTTCAGGGCCGGTCTCAGGTAGGCATTCGCCGCTGACCAGCGCTGGCCCTTGTGGACCGTCATCTCGAAGGGGCCGAACCCCTCTTGCTTTTCGCCGTTATAGTCGTCGGTCCGCTGGTATCCCGCCTGCACCCCCGCCTCGACGAAGGCGCGCACCAGCGGGTTATCGCGCTTGCCGCGGCTTACATGCAGCGGACCATCGGTTCCGCGCCACGCCGGGTCGCCGCCATGCCCGCCGTCGTCCCAAGCCTCCATCCGCTTGAAATACGGCAGCACGTCCGCGTAGCCCCAGCCGTCGCAGCCCTGATCGCGCCAATGGTCGTAGTCATGCGCGTGGCCGCGCACATAGACCATGCCGTTGATCGAGCTTGAACCACCGATCACCTTGCCGCGCGGACAGGCCAGCCGCCGCCCGCCAAGGTGCGGCTCGGGCTCGGTCTGGTAGCCCCAGTCGTAGCGGCGCATGTTCATCGGATAGCTGAGCGCGCCGGGCATCTGGATGAAGGGGCCGGCATCGGTGCCGCCATGCTCGATCACCAGCACGGACTTGCCGGCCTCGCTGAGCCGGTAGGCCATGGCGCATCCCGCGCTGCCGGCGCCCACGATGACGTAGTCGGCCTCCATCAGCACCTCCTCCGGTTGCCAGCGTGGGAGCGTGGATATCCCTGGCAAGATGACGTCATCATACGCCCCCCTATTCGCCCCGTGGAAAACGCTGGTTTTCCTCGACCACGTTAAGGTCCATGTGGTTGCGCATGTAGCGCTCCGATGCCTTTTGCAGCGGTTGGTAATCCCACGGGTAATAGCCGCCCTGACGCAGTGCCTCGTAGACCACCCAGCGGCGCGCCTGGCTCTCGCGCACCTGCGCATCGAAGGCGTCGAGATCCCAGCGCGCCGCGGCCTTGGCCTGCAACTGCGCCAGCGTGCCGGCATGGGCGGAGTCATCCGCGAGATTGGTCAGCTCGTGCGGGTCGGCCTCCAGGTCAAAAAGTTGATCGAGGTCGAGCGCGCAGCGATTGTATTTCCACTTGCCATAACGCAGCGAGACGAGCGGCGCGTAGCTTGCCTCGGCCGCGTATTCCATCGCCACCGGGGCGTCGCGTTTGCCGCCCTGTCCGAGATGGACCAGCGATTGCCCCTCGGTCCAGGGCATCACCTCGGACATGTCGGCACCACCCAGGTCACAGAGCGTCGGGCAGACGTCGATATTACTCACCGGGTCGGTCACGAGGCCCGGCGCCATATCCGGGGCACAGATCATCAGCGGAACGCGAGACGAGCCCTCGTAGAACGACATCTTGAACCACAGCCCACGCTCGCCCAGCATGTCGCCGTGATCCGACACGAAGAGGATCACCGCCTCCTGCCGCGTGGCCTCCAGCGCCGCCATCACCTCGCCGATCTTGTCATCGAGATAGGAGATATTGGCGAAATAGGCGCGGCGAGAACGGCGGATGTCTTCCTCGGTGATGTCGAACGCCCGCCAGTCATTGGCATCGAAAATGCGTTTGGAATGCGCGTCGTGATCCTCGTAGGCCATGGCGGGCACCTCCGGCAGGAGATGCTCGCAATCCTCGTAAAGGTCCCAGTATTTGCGCCGCGCAACGTAAGGATCATGCGGATGGGTAAAGCTCACCGTCAGGCACCACGGCCGCGCATCGTGACCGCGGGCGAGATCATAGACCTTCTGCACGCCGTGAAAGGCCACCTCGTCGTCGTATTCCATCTGGTTGGAAATCTCGGCCACGCCGCTGCCGGTGACCGAGCCGAGGTTGTGATACCACCAGTCGATCCGCTCGCCCGGCTTGCGGTAATCCGGCGTCCAGCCAAAGTCTGCGGGGTAGATATCCGTGGTGAGCCGCTGCTCGAAGCCATGCAACTGATCGGGGCCGACGAAATGCATCTTGCCCGAGAGACAGGTCTGATAGCCCGCCCGACGCAGGTGGTGGGCATAGGTGGGGATATCCGCCGAGAACTCGGCGGCGTTGTCGTAGACGCGGCTGCGCGAGGGCAGCAGCCCCGACATGAAACTCGCCCGCCCCGGGGCGCAGAGCGGGCTGGCCGTGTAGGCATTCGCGAACCGGGTGGAGCGCGCCGCCAGCTTTGCGAGATTGGGTGCATGCAGCCAGTCCGCCGGACCGTCCGGAAACAGCGTGCCGTTCAACTGATCGACCATGAAGATCAGGATATTGGGGCGGTGGGTCATCTTTCCTCCTGGGGCAGGCTGGTGTCGAGATAGCGCAGCAGCACGTCGATTGCGGCCTCCGGGGCAACACCGCCCTCGCCGAGTGACTGGCGGATATAAAGCCCGTCAATCATCGCCGCGCAGCCGCGGGTGAGCGTGGTCGCATCGCATCCCGGTACCTGCCGGAAGGCGTGATAGAGATTCGAGCGCAGCCGCCGCTGATAAACATGCAACAGCCGCCGCGCCGCATCCGAGCGCTGCGCCTGTACATAGAAATTGAGCCAGGCGGCAACCATCTCAGGTCGGAACTGCGCCGGGGTAAAGCTGGCGCGGATGATCGCCTCGACGCGCTGGCGCGGCGTTCTCGCCATGCTCAGCGCACCGCGCACCTCGGCACCGTAGAGCGACAGCACATGGCGCATGGCCGCGGCGAACAGCGCCTCCTTGGAACCGAAATAGTGATGCGCCAGCGCCGAGGACATGCCCGCGCGCCGCGCGATCTGCGCCACCGTCACGTCGAGCGCGCCGCGCGCGCCGATCTCGTGAATCGTGGCCTCCACCAGCGCGCCGCGCCGGATGGGCTCCATTCCGAGCTTGGGCATGGATCGCCTCCCGAGGGTCATCTTGCCAGACCGGCGTAATCGTGTTTAATTGACTCGTCAATCAATAACCCGGGAGAGGGCACGACAGGGAACCTTCACGAGAATGACGTTGTATTTCACGCCAGCGTCATATTAGCCTTTAACACATAAGAGATGACCGCACGCGATCCGCGAGGCTGGTCCGAAACAACCCAAAGGGAGAAACCGAAAATGACACGCATCACCACTGGCGGTATTAATCGCCGCGGCTTCATGGCCACTACCGCAGGCGCAGCGCTTGCCGCCTCCATGCCCATGCGCGCCAAGGCCGCGCCGTCGCGTGGTGGCCACCTGCGTGCCGCCATTGGCCACGGTCAGACCACCGACACGCTCAATCCCGGCACGTACGAGAACAGCTTCACCACCTCGCTCTCCTACGCGATTCACGGCCACCTGACGGAGGTCGCGCAGGACGGCTCGTTGCGGCCGGAACTTGCAGAAAGCTGGGAAGCCTCGCCCGACGCCAAAGTCTGGCGCTTCAAGATCCGCCCCGGCGTGACCTTCCATTCCGGAAAGCCGCTGGAACTGGCGGACGTGGTCAACTCGATCAACTTCCACCGCGGCGAGGATTCGACCTCCGCTGCCGGGCCGATCGTGGCACCAATCCAGGACATCAGCACAGAGGGCGACGATACGGTCGTCTTTACCCTCGATGGCGGCAATGCCGACTTTCCGTTCATCCTCAGCGACTATCACCTGACCATCTGTCCCGCCGACGGCGATAGCATCGACTGGCGCTCTGGCGATGGATGCGGAAGCTACAAGCTGATCGATTTCGATCCCGGCGTCTCTTACTCTGTCGAGCGGCATGAGGGCCATTGGCGCGATGACGTGGCCTGGTTCGATAGCGCCGAGATCATTGCCATCGTCGATCAAAACGCGCGCACCACGGCGCTCGTCTCGGGCGACGTGGACGTGGCAGACCGGCTCGATCTCAAGACCGTGAACCTGCTGTCGCGCAATCCCGACATCCAGATCAACGCGGTTGCCGGGACGCAGCACTACACTTTCGCGATGGATACCCGCGAAGCTCCCTACAACGACAACAATGTCCGGCAAGCGCTGAAATACGCGGTCAACCGCGAGGAACTCGTAGACAAGATCCTGTTCGGCTACGGCTCGGTGGGCAATGACCACCCGATCGGCCGGGGCCAGCGCTTCTACAATGACGAGCTCGAACAGAAGAGCTACGATCCTGACAAGGCGAAATGGTACCTCAAGCAGGCCGGTCTCGACAGCATCGACGTTAAGCTATCGGCCGCCGACGCGGCCTTTGTCGGCTCGGTCGATGCCGCCGTGCTCTACCAGTCCTCGGCCGCCGAAGCGGGGATAAATCTTACCCCGTCGCGTGAGCCGAATGACGGCTACTGGTCGGACATCTGGATGAAGGAGGACTTCGTCTCAGTCTACTGGTCCGGTCGAGTTGTCGAGGACCAGATGTTCTCCACTGCCTACCAGTGCGGCGCATCCTGGAACGACAGCTTCTGGTGCAACGAGCGGTTCGACGAGCTGATGATCAAGGCCCGATCCGAGCTCGACGAGGACAAGCGCCGCGAAATGTATTACGAGATGCAGGCGCTGGTATCGAACGAGGGTGGTGTCATCATCCCGATGTTCGCCAACTGGGTGTTCGGCAACTCCACCAAGATCGCACATACCGAGGAGATGAGCTCTAACTGGGATGTTGACGGCATGCGCTTCGTCGAGCGCTGGTGGATGGCCTGAGCCTGACCGCCTGCGCCGTCATGCCGGGGCCCGGGGGATCGTCCTCCGGGCCCTTGGCCAAGCGGGCCCCGCGCCCGGACAACCGATAACGGGAGAGACATGATGACCCTAAAGACAACGCTTTCCGCCCTCGCGCTGGCCACCGCCGCTGGCCCCGCGCTCGCCAATTGCGAGAGCGTCACCTTCTCCGATGTGGGCTGGACCGACATCACCGCCACCACCGCCGCGACCACGGTTGTGCTGGGGGCACTGGGCTATGAGACCGAGACCAAGGTGCTCTCGGTGCCGGTGACCTATACCTCGCTCGCCGCCGGTGACATCGACGTGTTCCTCGGCAACTGGATGCCCACCATGGAAGGCGACATCGCCCCCTACCGCGAGGCTGGCACCGTGGACACCGTGCGCGCCAACCTCGAAGGGGCGAAATACACGCTGGCCACCAATGCCGCCGGGGCAGAGCTCGGCATCACCTCTTTCGGCGCCATCGCCGAGCATGCCGAAGCGCTCGACGAGACGATCTACGGCATCGAGCCGGGCAATGACGGCAACCGCCTGATCCTCGACATGATCGAGGCCGACGCCTTTGGCCTTAAGGGCTTCGAGGTCAAGGAAAGCTCGGAACAGGGCATGCTGGCACAGGTGGCCCGCGCGGATCGCCGCGAAGAGCCGATCGTCTTCCTCGGCTGGGAGCCGCACCCGATGAACGCCAATCACGACATGACCTACCTGACCGGCGGCGATGACTGGTTCGGCCCCGACCTCGGCGGCGCAACGGTCTATACCAACACCCGCGCAGGCTATGTCGAGGAATGCCCGAATGTCGGCACATTCCTTGAAAACCTGCAATTCACGCTCGCCATGGAAAACGAGATCATGGGCGCCATCCTCAACGACGGGGCCGACCCCGAGGATGCCGCGACCGCGTGGCTCAAGGCCAATCCCGGCGTTCTGGACGGCTGGCTCGACGGCGTGACCACGCAGGATGGTGGCGACGCGATGGCCGCGGTCAAGGCTGAACTGGGTCTCTGATGTCCTTCTCGTGCCGCCCCGGCCCTGACACGGGGCGGCACCCCCCTTCCTGCTTCCGAACATTCAAAGTCAAGGCATTCCCATGGACTGGCTGAGCGATCACAAGATTCCCGTCGGCAACTGGGCCGAGGATTTTTTTCTCTGGCTCCAGGACAACGCCGCCGGGTTCTTCGACGCGCTTGCCCTCCTCATGGAAGCGCTGATCGACGCCTTTCTCTGGGTGCTCCAGACGCCGCATCCACTGGTGATCATCGCCGTCTTCGTGGGCCTCACATGGGCGCTTCAGCGCAACTGGAAAACCTGCCTTTTCGTGGCCTTGGGCTTTCTCTTCATCCTCAACCAGGGCTATTGGGAGGAAACCACCGAGAGCCTCACGCTGGTGCTGTCGTCCTGCATCTTCTGCATGGCGATGGGGGTGCCCATCGGCATCGCCGCCGCGCACCGTCCGCGGCTCTATGACGGAATGCGCCCCGTGCTCGACCTGATGCAGACGTTGCCGCCCTTCGTCTACCTGATCCCGGCGATCGTGTTCTTCGGCATCGGCATGGTGCCGGGTCTCATCGCCACGGTGATCTTCGTGGTCCCCGCCCCCATCCGCCTGACGCATCTGGGCATTGCCAACACGCCGCAGCCGCTGCTGGAGGCGGCACAGGCGTTCGGCGCCACCAATCGCCAGACGCTGTGGAAGGTCGAACTGCCCTACGCCCTGCCGCAGATCATGGCCGGTCTCAACCAGACCATCATGTTGTCGCTCTCGATGGTGGTGATCGGGGCGCTTGTCGGCGCCGACGGGCTCGGCGTGCCGGTGCTCAGGGCGATTAACACCGTGAATATCTCGCTTGGCTTCGAGTCGGGGCTGATGATCGTTGTCGTGGCCATCGTGCTTGACCGGATGCTGCGCATGGAGGGCCGGAAATGACCCAAGCCAGCGTCAATTTCAAATCCGTCTCCATCGTCTTTGGCGACGCGCCCGAGAGCGCGCTGCCGCTGATGGACGAGGGCCGCGAACGCGGCGATATCCAGCAGCAAACCGGCCAGATCCTCGGTGTGCACGATTGCGACCTGTCGGTGGCAACGGGCGAAATCCTCGTGCTGATGGGGCTGTCTGGCTCGGGCAAGTCCACGCTCCTGCGCGCGGTCAACGGGCTCAACCCGGTGGTGCGCGGCAAGGTCGAGGTGCATGACGGTGACAGCATGGTGGACGTCACGAACGCGGATGCCGCCACCCTGCGCCGCCTGCGCCAGCACCATATCGCGATGGTGTTCCAGCAATTCGGCCTGTTGCCGTGGCGCAGCGTGGCGGAGAACGTGGGGCTGGGCCTCGAACTCGCGGGTATCTCGAAATCCGAGCGCGAGCGACGGGTGACCGATCAATTGGCACTGGTCAATCTCTCCGACTGGGCCGACCGCCGCGTGGCCGAGTTGTCGGGCGGGATGCAGCAGCGCGTGGGCCTCGCCCGTGCCTTCGCCACCGATGCGCCAATCCTGTTGATGGACGAGCCCTTCTCAGCGCTCGATCCGCTCATTCGCACGCATCTTCAGGACGAACTCATCGATCTGCAAAAGACGCTGGGGCGCACCATCATCTTTGTCAGCCACGATCTCGACGAGGCGTTCAAGCTGGGCGACCGCATCGCCATAATGGAGGGCGGGCGCATCGTGCAATGCGGCACGCCGCAGGATATCTTTACCAACCCCGCCACCGGCTACGTGGCCGATTTCGTGGCGCACATGAACCCACTGGGCGTGCTTTGCGCCCGCGACGTGATGGAGCCCGCGACGGGCACGCCCGATGCCACCGTACCCGCCGACGCGACCATCCAGGCGGTGATGGAGGCGGCGCAGGGCCATGACGCGCCGGTGGGCGTGGTCGAGGATGGCGCGTTGCTGGGCCAGATCACCCGCAACCGCATCCTCGCCAAGCTGCTCGACCCGCGCACCTGACGCGCCCCACCAGACCAAGGAACCCCGATGCGCGCCGCCCTGCTCTCCCGCTTCGCCGACCCGGTCGAGATCACCGACCTGCCCGACCCCGCCTGCCCGCGTGACGGCGCGGTGATCGCTGTGCGCGCCTGCGGCGTGTGCCGCTCGGATCATCACGCCTGGAAAGGGGCTGACCCGGACGTGGTGCTGCCCCACGTCATGGGCCACGAATTCGCCGGAGAGGTGATCGAGATCGGCCCCGAATGCCGCGCCTTCAGCGTGGGCGAGCGCGTTACCGCGCCGTTCATCCTCGGTTGCGGCACCTGCCCCGATTGCCGCGGCGGCGAGCCCACGATCTGCGACCACCAGCAGGTCATCGGGTTCAGCCAATGGGGGGCGTTTGCCGAGCGCATCGCCATCCCGCGGGCTGATTTCAACCTCGTGCGCCTGCCCGACGCGATGGACTATGCCGCTGCCGCGGGCATGGGCTGTCGCGTCACCACCGCGTTCCGCGCGCTGGTGGACCGCGCAGGGCTCGCGCCCGGCGAATGGCTGGCGGTACATGGCTGCGGCGGGGTGGGCCTGTCGGCCATCCTGATCGCGGCGGCGCTCGGCGCGCGCATCCTCGCGGTGGACGTGAATCCAGCGGCGCTGGCGCTGGCGCGCGAACTCGGGGCCACGGCGGCGCTTGATGCGAGCACGACCGATGACGTGGGCAGGGCAGTGCGTGACCTGACGGGCGGCGGCGCGGATGTCTCGCTCGACGCGCTGGGAATCACCGCGACCTTTCACAACTCCCTGAAGAGCCTGCGCAAGATGGGGCGGCACGTGCAGATCGGAATGCCGCTCGGCGACCACGCCACGCCCGACCTGCCGCTTCTGGACCTCGTCTATGCCCGCCAGATCACGCTGCACGGTACGCGCGGCATCGGCGCACATCGCTTCGCCGCGCTGATGGGGATGATCGCCGCCGGACGGCTCGACCCCGCCCGCCTCGTCACCCACCGGATCGGGCTCTCGGGGCTCCATGCCGCGCTCGCCGCAATGGACGGCTATAGCGGCGCCGGGGTGACGGTGGTCGATGACATGACCGCCTGAGCCGTCATCACAACGCCGCTTTTCCGGCATCGCCTTGCCGCGAAATCCTGCTCTCCTGTTGCTACTGCATACGGCACGGGCGACCCCCGGTCGCCCTGCCCAACCACAAGGATGAGGCAGATGACCGAGCAAGAAACCACTCGCAGTGGCCCGCCGCGCCCCCCGCGCCCGCCCCGCGACGACAAGCGCACGCGTCCCACCCCCACTCCGATCTTTCGCGATTTCGCGAGTATCTGAGGGGCCGGGGCCCCTGATCCGGAGTTAATGGTCGAGAGCGGCCGCTCGCGTGGGTCGCGCAGCGTGCGGCCCTACCAGATATCCGCTCGATTGAGCCCCGCGGCACAGACCGGGACGCCCGAGAGTGCGGGCATCGGATCGCCGGTCAGCGACAGCCCCAACCACCCGTGCGGCGCGCTGAGCGGCAACGGGGGCTGCACCTCGGCCTCGGTGACGGGGGCAAAGCCCACCCGCCGATAGAAGGCAGGATCGCCATAGGTCAAAGCCACCTCCGCCCCCTCGGCACGCAGCGCCTCCAGAGCATGGCGCAAGAGCCCCTGCCCCACGCCGCAACCCTGCCAATCCGGTGCCACCGCCATCGGCGACAGGAGCATCACGCGCCGCGTATCCATAGGATAGATGAGACGGGAGAAGATTGCCGCGCCGATGACACGGCCCGTCTCCTCGACACGAAAGACGCGGATGTCGGATGCAGGCGTGAGGGTCAGCAGATCATGCGCCAGCCCGGCGACGATCCGGCCCTCCGCAGCGCCCTCCGAGGCCGAGAAGGTTTCGCGAAACAGCGCGGTGATCGGCTCTTCGCGGCCCGCGATCCCGTCGATGATCTCCATGACAAACCCTTCCATTAAAAAAGGGCCGCGCCCCTCGCCGGGGTGCGGCCCTCGTTCAGATCATAGGCAGCGCGGTCAGCCGACCAGCTCAAGCCCCGAAAAGAAATAGGCAATCTCGACCGCCGCAGTCTCGGGCGCGTCCGAGCCGTGGACCGAATTCTCGCCGACCGACTCGGCGAATTCCGCGCGGATCGTGCCCGGTGCGGCATCGGCGGGGTTCGTGGCTCCCATCACTTCGCGGTTCTTGGCGATGGCGCCCTCGCCTTCCAGCACCTGCACCACCACCGGCGCGCTCGCCATGAACTCGCACAGCTCACCATAAAACGGGCGCTCCTTGTGCACGGCATAGAAGGTGCCCGCCTGCGCCGGGGTCATCTGGATTCGCTTCTGCGCGATGATGCGCAGCCCGGCCTCCTCGAACTTGGCGTTGATCTTGCCGGTCAGGTTGCGCCGGGTGGCGTCGGGTTTGATGATGCTCAGGGTGCGTTCCACAGCCATGTCAGCCTCTTTTGTCAGGGTGATGCCGCCGGGAGACACCCCGCGCAGCTTGATCGCGGCTCCCGTAGCATGAGGCTTGCGCGTTGAAAAGCCGCGATTGACGCTGGCCGCGGCATGGGGCATCCCCCGTCCCATGCTACGCATCGACGACATCACCTACGCCATTGCCGGACATCGCCTGTTCGAGAACGCCTCGGCCCTCATTCCCGAGGGGCACAAGGTCGGGCTCGTGGGGCGCAACGGCACCGGCAAGACCACGCTCTTTCACCTGATCCGGGGCGAGATGCCGCTGGAGGGCGGGGCGATCTCGCTGCCCCGGCGCGCCCGCATTGGCGGCGTGGCGCAGGAAGTGCCGGGCAGCGACGTGTCGCTCCTCGACACGGTGTTGAGCTTCGACACGGAACGCTCTGATCTTCTTGAAAAATCAGAGAGCGAGACCGACGGCACCCGGATCGCCGAAATCCAGACAAGGCTCGCCGATATCGACGCCTGGTCTGCCGAGGCGCGGGCGAGCGCGATCCTCAAGGGGCTGGGCTTTACCGATGACGAACAACTCATGCCGTGCTCGGCCTTTTCGGGGGGCTGGCGGATGCGGGTGGCGCTGGCGGGGGTGCTGTTCGCCGCGCCCGACCTGCTGCTGCTCGACGAGCCGACGAACTACCTCGATCTCGAGGGCGCGCTGTGGCTCGAAAGCTACCTCGCGCGCTATCCGCATACCGTGCTCATCATCAGCCACGATCGCGGGCTCCTGAACCGCGCAGTCGGCTCGATCCTGCATCTGGAGGACCGAAAACTCACGCTTTATCAAGGGGGTTACGACAAGTTCGCCGAAACGCGCGCCGCCCGCATCGCTGCCGCGCAATCCGAGGCCAAGAAGCAGGAGGCGCGCCGCGCGCATCTGCAATCCTATGTCGACCGGTTCCGCTACAAGGCCGACAAGGCCAAGCAGGCGCAGGCGCGGATCAAGGCGCTGGCGCGGATGCAGCCCATCTCGGCCCCGCAGGAGGCGGCGTTGAGGCGGTTCACCTTCCCGGAGCCGGAGGGCCTGTCTCCGCCGATCCTGCGGTTGGAGGGGGCGGCCACGGGTTATGACGGCACCGCGGTGCTGAGCAGGCTCGATTTGCGCATCGACCAGGATGACCGAATCGCGCTTCTGGGACGCAACGGCGAAGGAAAATCCACTCTTTCCAAATTGTTGGCTGGCAAACTTGATCTGCTTGACGGGCGCGTTCACAAGGCCGCCCGCCTGCGCGCGGGGTATTTCGCGCAGCACCAGGTGGACGAGCTGCATATCGACGAGACACCCCTCGATCATATCCGCCGCTTGCGCCCCGGTGAGACGCCCGCGCGGCTGCGCGCGCGGCTCGCGGGGTTTGGAATCGGTCCGCAACAGGCGGAAACAAAAGTAGAAAACCTATCCGGCGGGCAAAAGGCGCGGCTGTCGCTGATGCTCGCCACGGTGGATGCGCCGCATATGCTGATCCTCGACGAGCCGACCAACCACCTCGATATCGAGAGCCGCGAGGCGCTGGTCGAGGCGCTGACCGCCTATACCGGCGCGATCATCCTGGTGAGTCACGACATGCACCTGCTGAGCCTGGTGGCGGACCGGCTGTGGCTGGTCAAGGGCGGCACGGTGACCCCCTACGAGGGCGATCTCGAAAGCTATCGCGCGATGCTGCTGGCTCCGCCAGATAACGTGAAAAAAGCCTCGCAAAAGACTGTAAAGAAAAAAGAAAAGCCATCGCGAGAGGCGATCCTGAAGCTGCGGCAGGAGGTGCGTTCCTGCGAATCGAGGGTCGAGAAACTGATGGAGATGGAGGGAAAGGTCGCCAGCAAGCTGGCCGATCCCGATATCTACGAGGATCCCGGCACGCTCGCCACCTGGCAGCGCAAATATGCCGAGATCGAGGACGGTATCGCCCGCGCCGAAACGCTGTGGGAGGCCGCCCTCGCCCGGCTGGAAAAGGCGGAAGGCTGAGGCCGAACCTCACGGTTCAAGGCGCGAACCGCACGGTTCAGAGCGCGGAGCGCGCGGTGCCGTCAGACTCCGGCAACCGCCGCCATTGGGCGAGCCCGAGGGCGCCGACCATGACCGCCACGGCGAGCGCCGCGATGCGGCCGCCGGGCGTGACGATCCAGACCCCGGCGAGGATCAGTGCGAGCGTCGCCACCACCCAAGCCGCGTCGCCCATGCAGAAGAACAGCACCTCGGCGCGGCGCGGCGCGCGGCCGCGCCGCACGCTCAGCCACAACAGCGCGGCATTTCCGATGAGCCCCGCCCCGAGCGCGGCGACGAGCCAGGCGGGTGGCGTGCCCAATCCCGTCGCCACCGGTCCCGGCACGGCCAGGAACAGCACACCGAAGCCGAGACAGGACAGCGCGTTGAGGCGCAAGACGGTTGAAAGTGTCATGAGAGACCTCCATCATTGTCAACGTAATTGACAAGATATCGGAGCGATCCATTATGTCAACAAAGTTGACAACAAACATGGCGGACAGCCTGACCCTGACGCTTTACCACGCCGCGCGCGGTTTCCAGGACCGGGTGACGCGGCGGTTGTCGGAGGTGCTGGCCCGCGAGCACGGCATCGCGCTCAGCCCGGCACAGCTTGCCTTTCTCGCCGCGCTCATCTGTGGCGAGACCACCACCTCGGAGGTCGCCCGCCGCACCGGGGTGAGTCGGCAGGCGGCGCACCGGCAAGCGGCGGCGCTGGCCGATCTGGGGTACCTGGCGCTCGCCCCCGATCCGGCGCGGCGCAACCAGAGCCTCGTGCGGTTCACCGACGAGGGCACCCGGCTGATGGCGCTGTGCCGCGATATCCTCGCGGGGTGGGATCGCGCGCTCGGGGGGGAGGCCGAAACGCTCGGCCGCGCTGCCGCGATCATGGAGGTGGCGCTAGCGGAGGGGGATGGCGCAGGGTAGCGGGAAGGGAGCGATTGGACCTATTCCTTCCATTCGATTCTTGCCCCCGGGCGCGGAATCGAGGCCGAAGGCCGCCGCGCCATCGCCAGGCCGCCCCCCGGACTGGCGATTTGTCTAGCTCGCGCACCGATTACAGGTTTTTCGGATTCGGCAGGCATAAAGCGCCCTGAAAGTCCGTCGGATCGCCAGCCCGCGGCCTGTCGATGGCGCGGCTCACGGCAACGTCCGCTGCAGACCAACACCCCCCATCTCCGTCGCCCTCTCGCCCAGAAACCCCTTGGCAAACGCGCCCCGGCGTGGTGCAAGACCCCACAGCCCCAAGGAACCCGCCTGTATGGACACCGCCTTTCTCGTCACCGCCTTTGTCGCGCTTTTCGTCATCATCGACCCGGTGGGCATGACGCCGCTCTTCGTGGCACTGACGCAGGGCATGGACAGCGCGCGCCGCCGGGCAATCGCGATCCGCGCCTGCGTGGCGGGCGCGCTGCTGATCGCCACCTTCGCGGCGTTCGGGGAATCGGTGCTGGGTTTCATCGGCATTTCCATGCCCGCGTTTCGCATCGCGGGCGGCATCCTGCTGTTTCTCACCGCGCTCGACATGCTGTTCGAGCGGCGCTCGCGCCGCCGCAAGGGGCAGGCCGACGCCGCCGAAGAGGACGAGGGGGACGATCCGTCGATCTTTCCGCTGGCCATCCCGCTCATTGCCGGGCCCGGCTCTATCACCACGGTGATCCTGCTCGTGGGCGATAAGCCGGGCATCGAGGGGTTGCTGCTGGTGATCGGGGTGATGCTGTCGGTGGTGGCACTGGCGCTGGTGTTGTTCCTGATGGGCGGCCTGCTGGAACGCGCGCTGGGCCATGTCGGCATCAACGTGGTGACGCGGCTGCTGGGCATGCTGCTCGCGGCGCTCGCGGTGCAGTTTGTGCTCGACGGGCTGCGCGGGTTTGGTTTGGCGGGCTGAGGACCCATATCCCACGCATGGAGAGCTTTGATTTCCCCCGCCTCGTCTACCTGTCGATCCTCGGATCGGTGCTGGTGCTATGGTTCGTGGTGCAGGGCCGCGAGTCGCTGGGCAAGCTGATGCAGCACGCCGCCGCCTGGGGGCTGATCTTTCTCGGGGTGATCGCGGTGGTGGGGCTGTGGCAGGACATCCGCCAGACGGTGCGACCCACGCAGAGCGTCATCAGCGACAGCCGCATCGAGCTACCGCGCGCGCCGGACGGGCATTACTACGTGACGGCGGAGATCGACGGCGCGCCGATCCGCTTTGTCGTCGATACCGGGGCGAGCCAGATCGTTCTGAGCCGCGGCGACGCGCGCGAGGCAGGCATCGACACCGACAGCCTGATCTACACGGGCCGCGCGCGCACCGCCAACGGCGTGGTGCGCACCGCGCCGGTGCAGCTCGACAGTCTCGCCATCGGCCCGATAACGGACCGCGACGTGCGCGCCGTGGTCAACGAGGGCGAGATGGCCGGCTCGCTCCTGGGTATGGACTACCTGCGCCGCTTCTCCAGCGTCGAGATCGCGGGCGACCGGCTGATCCTGACACGCTGAGCGCAGGCGGGCTCAGCAGGGGCGGCGCGTCCAGCCATAGGCACCGTCCTCGGGCACCTTCCACGCGCAGGCATTCTCGGATGCGACATCACCGGAGCAACTGATCTGCTTCCAGTAGCCCCACGCATCCTGCTCGAAGGGGATGAAGGGTGCGTCGGCGAACTGTGCGGTGAGGGTGAGGTCGTGCAGAACGCAGACCACGCCGCCGCCCGGTGCCTTCGTGTCTTTCCGGCCAGGCCGACATGCCCGCACTTGGCGAAAAACCGAGCAGCGACAGGTATTTCGCGGCTGCGTTGAAAAGGCACCTTTCCGAAGCCCCTCCGATCTTATAACAAGTCCGCGCAAAACATGAAAAAGTAGGCAATGCCCGATCAAACCGAAGCTGTTCGGCAGCGTGACGAGGCCCGCCCTGCGAAGGAATGGGCCAGAATCCTCGCAGAGTACCGAGAACCCGACCCGATACGCAGTTCATTCGAACTCGCGGTCACCTTGGGCCCATTCCTGATCCTGTGGTGCCTTGCCTGGTGGTCCATGTCGGTCAGCTATTGGCTGACCTTTACGCTCTCCGTGTGCAACGCGGCCTTCTTGCTGCGTCTTTTCGCCATCCAGCACGATTGCGGACATGGGGCATTCTTTCAAAGCCGCACCGTGAGCGACTGGCTCGGGCGGGTGATCGGCGTGCTGACCTTGACACCCTACGACGTATGGCGGCGCTCCCATTCCATTCACCACAGCTCTTCGGGCAATCTCGGACGACGTGGCATGGGAGACATCCAGACCATCACGGTCATGGAGTATCGTCAGTTGAATCCTCTTAACCGATTGATCTACAGGCTTTACCGCAACCCGGTTGTCTTGTTCTGCCTGGGGCCCGGCTATCTGTTCTTCATTCAGAACAGGGTGCCATTGGGGCTCATGGGGAATGCCAGGTTCTGGGTCAGCGCAATGTGCACGAATGCGGCTATATTCGTGTGGGTGGCGCTTGTTCTGTACTTTGGTGGGCTGGTGCCCATCCTGCTGATTTTCCTGCCCTCGACATTGCTTGCGGCAACGGCGGGGGTGTGGCTGTTCTACGTGCAGCACCAGTTCGAGACCACGCATTGGGACGCTGACGAGGATTGGCAGTTGCACGAATCCGCACTGAAGGGAAGCTCGCACTACGTGCTGCCACCGGTGCTGCAATGGCTGAGCGCCAACATCGGCGTACACCATGTGCACCACCTGTACAGCCGCATCCCGTTCTATCGGTTGCCCGAGGTTCTGCGGGATCATGCGGAGCTGGCCGAGAGCAATCGCATGACGATCCGGCAAAGCCTTCACAGTGTTCGGCTGCATCTGTGGGACGAGGAGTCGAGGCGCCTGGTGTCTTTCGCTCAAGCGAAGGCGCTTTAGACGCCGGGCCAGCGTGCCGCGCAAGCTGGCTCAACGCTGGCGTAAAGTGGCAGCCGAGGGCCGCGATCCGGTCAAGGAACGAGAGGCAGAAGCTCGGGCGGCGCGGCGAGAGGATATCTCGCTCGCGGTCATCACCGCCGACGCATTCGAGACGCGCAAGGCGGAACTCAAGGGCGATGGTAAAGCTGGCCGCTGGCTCTCACCGCTTGAGCGCCATGTGCTGCCCAAACTTGGAAAGGTGCCGGTCACGGATCTCGATCAGCGCGATATCCGCGATACGCTGGCCCCGATTTGGCACACCAAGTCCGACACGGCGCGCAAGGCCATGAACCGGCTTTCAATCGTGATGAAGCACGCGGCGGCGCTGGGCCTCGACGTGGACCTGCAAGCGACCGACAAGGCAAAGGCATTGCTTGGGAAATCGCGCCATATGCCAAGGAACATTCCGGCGATGAATTGGCGCAACGTGCCTGAGTTCTACGCGAGCCTTGAAGAGCCCACTCTCACCCACCTTGCCCTCCGCCTGCTAATTCTGACCGGCGTGCGTTCGGCCCCACTGCGACACATGCGGCTGGACCAGATCGACGACGACGTATGGACCATCCCCGCCGATGCTGTGAAGGGCCGCAAGGGGGCGACCGAGGCGTTCCGCGTGCCGCTATCGACCGAGGCTCGGCGTGTCATCGAGCTTGCGCGCCCGCGCGCGCGCAATGGCTTTCTCTTTCCGAACACGCGCGGTGATGTCATCAGTGACATGACGTTGTCGCGACACATGCAGCGCCGCCACCTCGAGGCACGTCCGCACGGCTTCCGCACGAACCTGCGCACATGGCTGGCCGAGGCGACCGACGCCCCGCACGAGGTCGCAGAGACGATGCTCGGGCACGTGGTGGATGGCAGTGTCGTGCGCGCGTATCGACGGACTGATTACTTGGACAAAAGAATGAAGCTCGCAGAACGTTGGGCTGACCATGTGACCGGCGGCACTGGACAGGTCGTTCAGCTGACAGCGAGGTCGACATAACGAGCCCATATGTTCATGGGTCGGGTGCTCGACAGACTGCCGCAAGTGTTGGCTTGATGCCACATATAGGCGCATGGCGAGGGCGTGCGCCTACATGTTGACATGAAGCGGCGAGTTCGTTAACGATCAAACTACATAAACGCGCATGATGTGCGCTCGTTGCCCCATCCGGGGCGTTCCCCTTGGGGGCGAGCTATATCAGTGCGTTTTTTGCGCTCATGCATGTTTGTCGTCCCCGCCTAACGTAGGGCAGCGACATGCAGAAGTATCTCACGCTCAAAGAAGTTCGCAGCCGCCTCGGCAACCGCTCCCGCTCGTCCATCTACGGCGACATCGCGGCTGGACGCCTGCCCAAGCCTCTCAAACTCGGCAGCCAGGTTTACTGGCCCGAGGAGGAACTCGAAGCGCATTTCCAGAAGCTCGCCGAGGCGCAGCAGGCGTCGCACGACACGGCAGAGCCTTCCAGCCACTCGGAGTGAAATCTTCATGAGTGTCCGGTTTGTCAATCGTGCTTTCGACGCGGAGCTGGCACCGACCCCACGTTTCGTCCTGGTGGCTCTTGCGGAGCACGCCGACGATGAGGGGCGGTGCTATCCCTCGGTGACCCGCTTGGCGCGGCGCACGGGGCTCAGCAAGCGGTCGGTTCAGAACAGTATCAAGCGGCTCCTGGCCGAGGGATACCTCGATGTGAAATCGAATGCCGGGAAACGCGGGACGAATTTCTATCAGCTGCATGTGACCTCCGCAGGAGATGCATCCCAAACCCCGCAGTAGCTGCACCCGACCCATCATTTAACCGTAAAGAACCGTCAGAGAGTAATCGCGCGCGCGAGATTTTCGATGTACTCGCCGAGTGGGCTTCACCAGATCCCGTGCGGAGCTTCATTGCATACAGGCAAAAACAGAAGGGCAAGGCCCTTAGCCTGACTGCGGCCAAACGGCAGGCAAAGCAGCTTGAGACGAGTTGCCAGAGTGGTGGTGACACAGACGATGCGCTCGGCATGGCCGAAGAGCGCGGATGGCAGTCGGTTCAAGCCGACTGGTATTTCAAAGCTAGAGGTAAACGGCATGACGACAGAACTCGCGACTCGAGACCTTCCCAAGGACGAGAAAACGGGCTTGACCCTGCCCTTGAGCGCATCGCTCACCTCGCAGGAATTGGCCCAGCATCGCGCAATGGTAGCACTTGAATTGGAAGTGCTGGCAAAGAAATACGACCGCTTCGGCTGGGAACGTGACCGTGGCAGCGTGGCGCACGACCCGATGATCACTGACTGGATGGACGCCTTTCAGGACTATCCGCTTGATGAAGTGCGGTCGGCTTGTGCGGCGGCAGTTCTGGAAAATCCGAACAACATGCCGAACGAGGGCCATATCCGGGCGGAAATCGCCAAGGTCCGCAAGCACCATGTGCAGAGGCTTCCCAAGCCCACCGAGTGCGAGCGCCCTAGCAAGCGCGTGACGCCTGAGAAAGCTGCTGAAATCATAGCTGCGGCCGGTTATGGCCGGCAAAAAGCGGGTTGGCCGATAAGCTCTCCTAGCTTTCAGATGGCCGTAACCGCACTCGCCTATGGCGCTGCCTTCGCGACCGGCACTTTGGCTGATCTTGAGAATTGCGACGTCGAGGTAGTCTCCGCATGGAACCAGACGGGAGGAACCTGATCGGCATGGACAAGCGCAGCCTCTCGGAATGCGACATCTGCACCAAGTTCATCACGCCTGCGCTTCGCCGGGCTGGCTGGGACGAGATGTTGCAGATCCGGGAGGAGGTGAGCTTCACCAAGGGCCGGGTCATCGTGCGTGGAAAGCTGGTCACGCGCGGTCAGGGGAAGCGGGCCGACTACATCCTCTATTATAAGCCCAACATCTCGATCGCGTTGATCAAGGCGAAGCGGACTTCCGTCCGCTGTCTGGCCGCGACTGGCAGTGTGTGCAGGTCGGGCGATTCCGGACATTCGCTGCGGTCGCGCACCAACCGAGTCGCTTCGTGAAAACCGGCCATTCAGACACAACCAAGGATCTTGTTTGCAATAGGGCCGATGAAGTGCCCAGGCGTTCAGAAGAGGCGCTGACTTGGGTGACCTCAAGTCCCACCATTCGATTCAATACGAGTAAGTCATAAAAAGGGCCTTTATTGGTTGAGAGCATCGTTGGCGGAAGGCGCAGCAGGCACTGAGTGCTGCAGACCAATGCTCCTACGCGATGTTGCAGGAGCCAATCCGCTCATTGCGTCTCATCGGCCCATCCTCAGAACCTCTGTCCCACGGAGATGTAGAGCAAACCGTCTCCTTCATCACTGACTGATCCATCAACGGCAAAGTCGACCGGAAACGTCCTGGAGACTCTGTATCTCAGGCCCAGGCCGACTGCCGACCCGGCGTCATCAAGATCGTCGAACGCGCCGCCGACCGCGCCTACTCCGCCAAAGGCGACGATCCCGATCCGGTTGCCCAGTCTTTTGCGGTACTCGACCTGTGTGGAGAGCAGCGCATTGTCCAGAAACTGCGTGATGTTGTAGCCTCGAAAGGCATCCGTTCCGCCGAGTGAACACAGATCGTAGAACGGAACCCGTCCGGGGGCGGAACATCCGACGATCCGCATCGCGATTACGCCGGTGTCACTCGTGGCGAAATAAGTGTCATATGTCAGGATGGATTTGATGTAATCCTCGCCAAACTTGCCGGATGGCTCGTTGTAGGTGCTTGAAAGCGCCAGGCTGAAGCCAGACGTCGGGTATATCTTGTCATCGACGGTGGAATAATCCGCGAGCAACCCGATACCTGTCGCCGAGAAACCGTTGGGCAATTGGATACTGGATGGCAAATTCGGAAAATTCGGATCCGATGACCCGATGGTCGACTCCAGATAGCGCGCACTTACGCCCAGATGGAAATCCGGTGTAACGCCATACATCAGCTTGACCTTGAACAACTCGCCCGTCTGATTGATCGGGACGTCTCCGAAGGAGGTGATCAGGTCGTAATCGATATCCGCGCCGATATAGGTTGCCCCAAGGGACCAGCGATTGTCCATGAAGGCCAGATTGAACGTAAGCCCGTAGCCCTCGGAGCCATTGTCCGAGCGCAGATACCCGACACCCAGCATGGACGGGTCAGACCCTTCGTCAATTTTAAAAAAATACCCGGCCCCGAGGGCCAGACCATTGCCGATCATCGGGTCGCTAAACGGGACCGGCGCGACGATCAGAGAGCCGCTTCGTAGCCCGAAATTCGGGTTGGAAGAGGCATCGGTCAGTGGCGACATCTTGTGATCCAGATTGCTCTCGGCGGCGATCACCTCAGTCGGCGGTCCCATCATGACGCATAGGCAAAGCCCCCAGGCTGGAATTGACCGCATGGGTCTTGCGGTTCGTAGCTTTTGGGCACGGACGTGCCCGTTCCTGTCCCGCAAGGTCTCGGGTCTTGACCAGATGGTGCGTAGAATGGACATTCAACAATTCCTCAGTGCTGGTCGCTTCCGAATGGATTAGCAAATTTTGGCCCGGATCAAGGGAAGCCCGCCCGAAAGGTCTAACCCCGGAAAACGCCGTGCCATGGGTGATCGCCCGATCGCGTCACCTTCAGAACAGCAGGAGTTTGCGCAGGATCTGGAACAGATCCATCAGGGGTAGTTGTGTCGCCCCGGCGGCGAACACAGGAAGCACGGCGGCGGCTGAAATGGGAAGAAGCGAGGCGCGCTGAATCAGGACGGTGGACAGGTTGCGGGCCGCCTTGAATATGACGCCCGGGTCGGCGAGGGACGCGGCTTGGCTGATCTCCTCTTCCGTGGCGCCGCTGATACTTTTTCCCAACACGCTGCTCTCCTCGGCCAGTTGGCGGCGGGTCGCCTGGGCCTGGGAGACATCCAGTGTCTGTTGTTTCAGCTCTCCGAGTGGCTTGGTGAAAAACAGCGCCGGCAAGGCCAGCAGACCGTTGGTGATGATGACCCAAGTGATCATGACCGCAGTAAAGACTGTCGTGGTGATGGTCTGGGCATTCAGATGTTCGGCAATCGCAACCCCAAGATTACAGCTGAGTGCAAGCACGAACAGGGTGTAGGCATTTGGAAATCCGCCTACAAACGCGATTCCCCCGGCCCCGTCCGGATGCGTGACACTCAGGCGCAATTCAAGAGCGGCGATCGACTTGAGAAGCAGCGCCACGATCAGGATGCGCCAGACCCATCGCGCTACGAGGAAGAAATAGATCGGACTGCTGACCCAAAGGCACCACAGCGCAGTGTAGGAAAAACGTTCCCCGCCACTACCCGAGATGAAGGCCCATGAGTGTTCATCAAAATCGCTGAGGCCAACCCCCGCGCCGACCGAACACCCGCAGGCCACCACGAAACACACGATTTCTGCCAGACGCGAATTGCGCCGCCGAACCGCAAGGGTCGCGGCCGATGCTGCCGCCGCTTGTGCCCCGGGCGCGAGTAACGGCGGGCTGAGGAGAGGGCGCAAGACCGTGGCGAGTTGGGCTTCTGCAACGGGTTCCATCGCGATCAGCAGACCGATCCCGAGAAGAAATCGAGACAGCACCGCGAGGTGAAGCAGGAATGGCATGTCGGCAAAGCTTCCGAAGGCCGTGCCTTCGAAAACGCTGATGACCAGAGGCACACCCCACGCAATCAGAACAATGAAAAGAGCTCTGGACACTGGCCGCAGTTGGTCGTCCTTCACCAGCCCGAACCGGGCCTGCATCTCGTAATATAGCCCGCCGCGCGCAATTCTGGCTGCTTCGACGGTCGGGTCTTCGTTCATGAACCGGGCCCCTCTCGCATTCCAACTCAGGCCGTCGGATCAGCCAAAACGATGGCCGCGAGCAACGAAAGCTGCGTGCGTAGCACAGTATTGGGCAGGTATCGCGTCGTGTCCATCTTCTTGGAACCTTGGCTGAGAAAAAGCGCCCGCCATACGGGCACGATTACCGTTTTGAAAATCAAGTTTGCCGATCAGGATCCCTGAAGTTTCGTCGTGCATTCGCGGGCCTCGTAGATCGCGTTACGCACGTGATCGAGATTGACCGTCACCGTGAAGGGCTTGTCAGGGAAAACGATCATTTCCTTTTTCTTCTCGAGGTCGAGACGCAACTGCTTCTTGTTCTCGTCGTTCGCAAGCACGTAGCCGCCCTGATAATCGCCCGACGCGCCATGCACGACAGCTTTGGACGCGCCGACATAGAGGTTGCCGTTGACCAGGATCGCGACAGCATTCGTGCCTTCTTCCAGTTCGATGCCTCTCTGGAAGATGCCGATATAGCCATAATGGTTGTCGTTGGTCAGACCGATCTGGACCAGATGGCCCTCGGCGTCCGAGCGCGAGATGAAGCATGAGCCCCGGGTGCGGTTCTCATGGACGACCCATTCACCGACATTGCGATACTGGGCGATCTCGTCGCTGTTCAGGGGCAGCACGTCCTGATCCGCTGCAAGCGTGGGCGTAGCCGCACCAAGCAGAAATATGGCGATGGTTTTGGTAATGATATTCATGTCTTGTCTCCAATTTTGGCCTGGATATAGCCGAAGCGGGTCAAGTATCAGGGTCGTGAATGCATCCGGACCGGACGATCACCGATGCCGGGCAGTAATGACGTGGTTTCAAGTGAGATCATCAGGTTCATCCTTTCGGGTACAGGAACGTGATGAAGGCACGCAGGCCGAAACCCTCTGGGCCAGTGGGGCTGCTATTGGCCCAATAGCGCGCGCCTACGCCAATGCTGACAGGCTGATTGCCAATCCGCGTCAGCTTGGAAACCTGCGCGTTTATCGGAATCGACCACTCCTCGGCCTCCCAGTTATAGGAGGTTTCGGTGTTGAGGGTGTAGGTCCAGGCCGTGGGTGTTGTGTAAGACACGAAAGGCTGAAGAAAGGTGTTGTTGATGTCCGCGCGGTCGCTATCGCCCGCGACAGACCAGACATGATTGACGAGGCCACCGACGGTCCAGGGTCCCGATTGTGTCAGCGCGACAGCGGTCGGACCGAGGCCCCATTTCTCTGCGCCAAGCAGATCGTCCGTGGCGGTCGGCAGCACCGCGACCGGGCCGACGCCCCATATCCATTTGCCGAAGGCGGGTTTGACTGGGGAGAAGAACGCGCTGATCGTGGTGTCGCCCAAGCCAAACTGGTCCCCGGCACCTGGAAAGATATCGTCCTGCGATGTGATCGGTAGGATAACGCGGGTGATGAGGTTCCAGTCCGAATTCAGCGATGTCGGGATGACCGGCTGGATATTCAGGACCAGGCGCTCGCCATCGTCTGCCGGTCCGATGTTCGAGTCGTAGTTCAACTGAAAGGGTACGCTGATCAGCGAGGAAATCGGGTTGGCCAGCTTTTTCGCCAAGTCCGCAGAGTCCTGCGCCTGCGCGGCAGGGGCACAGACCAGACATGCAGCGGCGAGCATCAGCACATTCGAGCACCACGACCGGACCCCGGACGACTGTGCGGGCACCGGCATGGAAATCGTTTCAGATATCTTGTCCAAGCTCCTCATCCTCATCAAAATTTCATGGTTATGCCGACCACGGGACCATACATTTCAAGATCAAGGTCTGCATTGTCACCCGCGTAATCGAAGGACATGTAGCGAAACCCGGCATTGGCGCTGAACCGCTCACTGAACGCGTATTCCAGCCCGCCGAAAATATCGAAGGACAGATCAGACCCGACGCCGAAACCGCCGATGCTGGCGAACCCGCCCACGGAAACCTTTTCGCTGAGCGCCATACGCCCGCGCAGGCCTATAATCGGATCAACCCAGCTGTCGTTCACCTTGGCGTCGAACCCAGCCCCGACGGGGCCACCGCCTGCGAGCCTGACATCCGTCGAGACATCGACAAGTCTGACGCCGCCATAGCCCTGCAGCAGCGTGCCGTTTCCCTCATGCATCACGTAGCCAAGGGCGGCTGTCGCAAGCAGCATTTCGACATCGACCTTGGCCGAACCGGCGAATGGTCCGCCGAGCGCGCCCTTCTCACTCAGGTCGGTATAGAGGGTATCGTAGAGAAAGCTGACTTTTCCGAACCGGCTCTCACCGGCGACCATGAAGGTGAAATCGAGAGCATCGATGATATCACTGGGTGCCACTGATGATTCAGCAGAATTGCCGCCGCTGCCCGTCACCTCGGTGTCAACCCAAGGGATGAGACCGTAAAGCGTCACACTGTTCTGGTAGCCCTGCGCGGTGGCCTGACCCGCCGCCAGGGCCATCGTTACCGCCGTTGCAACGCTGGCCAAGCGTGCCATATGATTTCGCGTCTTGTTTCTCATTCCGAATACGTCCTTGCATTTGCGCTTCCGCTATTCGGTAGGCTCCAGGCGCGTATCGCCTGAAACCTACCGAGGCTCTCCCCGCATCATCTTCAGAACCTGAGACGACAGATATCTTGCTGGCGTTTCTCGGTCGTCGGCCTCCTATCGTCTGCTACTCGGTGCGCTTGATCGCCGGCGGTGACCACGAACCGTTCAGCACCTCGTCCTTGGGCCAGTAGAGGCGCATGACCATGTAGATCGGACCGTCCGGCGCCGGCAGCCAGTTTGCCTTCTGGTCCGGCTCGGAGGGCTCGTCCTTCTGGATGTAGAGGGTCAGAGACCCATCGGCGTTTGTCTTCAGATCGGGCAGCATCGGCGAGTTTATCAGGTAGCGATCGATCGCGTTCTCGATGAGCAGCTGCGTCTTGCCGTTATACATGGTCACCGACCAGAAGGCGTTGACCGGCGGGTACGCGTCCTTGGCGAACGTGAGAGTGTATTTCGCCGTGCTGCCATCGAGCGGCTTGCCGTCGCCGTCGTTCCGAGTGAACGGATAGGTTGCTTCGGCCGGGTCGTTGGCCAGAATGCCGGCCACCGCAACCGCGGCGCGCTGCGTCCAGTCACCGGCATACACGTCCCGGTCCCCGACGCCGGAGGTCACGATGACCCAGCCGTTGTCGAGCTTGCCCATCTTTACGATCTTGGCCTTTATTGCCTCTTCGGCCGCCGTCCCGGCCTCTGCCATCGTCGCCTTGTCGGCATCGCTCAGCGCAACCGTCGGGAACGGTTTGCCGGCCTCGATGCCGATCGTGGCGAATTCCGCGCGAAGTGGTTCCTCAACGGCCGCCGGGCCGGTCGCGGGGGCGAACTGAAGAAGGAAGGGCAGGTAGCCCAGCACATCCGTCTTCTCGGTCGTCGCGTCGATCGCCGGCCAATCGATCGCGGGCGGTTGCGCCGGGGCCGGCGCGCCAAGGAAGGCGGACAACGGCTTGACCTCATACTTCGCCTGGATCGTCTTCACGTTGTCGATGTCGGCTGCGTTAAAGAGCTGGGTCCGGTAGGTGGCGAGCGCGAACTCTGTCTCCGAGGTGAAGACCTTGGCGACACCTTCGGGTGTGTCGCCCGTCCAGTTCGGGCCGGCGACGGCATAGCAGCCGCCGTCGTTGCCGGTGGCGCGGCTGCCGATATAGCCGAAATTGAAGGTGTACAGGGACGTAAGCATGACCGAGTAATAGCGGTCTTTCTCGATCTCCGGGACGCACAGGACCACAGGCTCGGCGCGCAGATCGAAGAAGATGAATGAATAAGGTGTGTCGCTATTTGGCGTGATGACCGCGGTGTCGGCGGGCGTGTACACGCTGGCTTCGTTGGCAATCGTGTTGAACGGCGCCTTGTATTGACCTGACTGTTCGTCGATCGCGTACTGATACATGATCTTGTAGTACATCGACATCGGCAGGCCGTAGACGATGGCCTCTTCCGTGATGTTCTTGATCTCGTCGATCGTCGGCGCGGCCTGGGCTACTGCCGAGGTCGTCAAGAACGCGGCTGCGACAGTGGCAGCGGCACTTCGAGTGATTGTTCCGGGCATATCTGTTGTCTCCGTCAGGCTCGGATGAGAAGGATTTCGCGTCTCGTCCGGCCAGAGTCTCAGTTGCACTCAAGCCCTCCCGGCCGGGCTCGAGTGCAGGGCACCCCAATTCCGGGCGTAGTGTCCTGAATGATACTGCAGACTGGCGACTAACGCTTCGCTTTGGAGGACAAACCACCGCTCGTGAGATCGTGCTGCGCAAGAAGATGTCGAGCGTCATCGCAAGGTTCGGTCCGGGAAAGGGACAGCGGCCCGGTGCCGACCTGCAGCCGTGGCACCCCGCCGGCCCAACAGTGAGACTCCGCTGGCTAACGGTCGTCAGAATGGCTGACCACTCGTTCGCCTCGCCCGTCGCCAGTTCGAGGGCGACGCCTCACTCCATCGTCGAAACGCCCTGCTGAAGACTCCAGGGGTTTCGAACCCGAGGAAGCCCCCCACTTCCGCCACAGGGATGTCGGTCAGTTCAAGCAATTCGCGCGCCACGGCGTAGCGGACGCTGTCGCGCAGGCGTTCAAACGTCTCTCCCTCCCCTGCCAGCCTGCGTCGCAGAGTTCTTGGGTGTAGGCCCAGTTCTTTGGCGACGGACGGCATCGTGGGGCCGTCGTAGTGGAGTTTTTGCCGGATGGCGTGGCTCACCTTGGCCGCGAGATCCGGTTTGGCCGTCAATACCGCGTCTTTAATGATCGCGAGCAGGCGCTGCCGCTCGACCGGATCGGCTCGTGGTGGCTCGATCCCCATTGCGGTGGCTTCCACGATTACCCCAGTGCGGGGTTGGTTGAACCGCGACGGCAACCTCAACAGTTTGCCGTAGATCGCCCTGTCATCATCCGCGCTGTGGGAGAAATGAACCTCGATCGGTGCGGCGGTTCTATTCGTGAGCTCTTGAACCATGCGTATACCGATGCAGACGATCGTATCGTAGAGCACGCGCGTTCCCGGCGAAGATACATCGTAGGTCCCGTATCCGAAGTCATAGTCGTCGCCCAGCTGGTTCAGATACACGATCGCGCCGCTCGAATACCCCGGCTGCCAAGTCACGCAGTCGACCAATGCCTGTTTGAGTGTCGGTGCCGAATGCATCAGCTCCCCGATGAGGCCATGATGCCTGACCAGGTCGAAACGGAGCCCAAGCATAAGGCCGATGTGAGGACAGCCAGAGATCCTTGCCGCGCGATTGAGGGCGTCCAGGAGGTCGGGGAAGGAAAGGCGCAGGTCCGGTGACAGCGATCCGGGGTTGATCCCGCTGCCTTCGAAGACCGCGTCCACATCCACTTCAAGATCGCGCAGGAGACCCGGTAGTTCGACAAGCGGTCCGATCCGCTGCGTCGTTATGCGGCGCATGACATCGACAATGGCGTTTTGTCCTCGAAAGAGAAGCGTCATTCACAGCGATAGAGTATTGATGTCAAAACATCTCAAAACAAGTCAATGACGGGCGGATGCTCGTTTTTTGCTATCTCTACGAACCATTTCTTCATCAAGGGGACCTCTTATGAAACGGTTTATTCTGCGTGCCGGGTTGCTTGGCCTGGGAGTCATCGCTGGGAGCCAATCGATTGCACAAGGCACCCCGACCTACTCGGCCGATATTCCTGCCAAGATCACAACGCCGGACAGCGCCGACACCCGTATAGGGACGCTGACCTTCCGCAACGGGGCGCCCGACGAAGCGACGGCCAAGACGATTTACGACAATCTTGACTTCATGCGGGGCGTCCAGGCCTTCCTCACCGGCATCTCCGCCACCTCCGTCCGCGCCGCCTGCAACGGGTTCGACAGTGTGGGCGTCAAGGCCAACCAAGGCATTGGCCTGACCGAGGACCTGATGGACGCCCGCTCCTTGTTCCTCACGCCCAACACCACCACCGTCTACGGCTTCGCCTGCCTCGACCTCACCGCGGGTCCGATGGTCCTGACCGTGCCCCCGGGCGTCCTCGGCCCTGTGGACGACGCGGGCTTTCGCTGGTTGAACGACGTGGGTCTGACCGGGCCAGACGCCGGCAAGGGTGGAAACTACCTCTTTGTGCCCCCGGGCTATACGGGCGCGCTGCCCGCCGAAGGCTACTTCGTCGAGCGCCCCACGACGAACACGCTCCTCTTCTTCTTCCGCGCTTTTGTGCGGGACGGCGACATCAAGGCCGCGGTCGATGGCGTGAAGGCGGGCGCGAACATCCACCCGCTCCATACGACCACGGAAGGCGGCACCCCGCCCGCGGTAACCTTCGTGAATACTTCGGGCCTGCGCTTCAACACGATCAGCGCCAACGACTTCAGCTTTTTCGAGGAACTGAACGAGGTCGTGCAGGCCGAACCCGCCGACTGGGTGGATCCCGACACCGTGGGCCTCTTCGCTTCCATCGGCATCCGCAAGGGTGAGGCCTTCGCGCCGGACGACCGAATGAAGGCGATCCTGACCGACGCCGTGGCGGTCGGCAACGCCACCGCCCGGACGTTGCTCTTCGCGCCCCGTGACCCAGAGACCTACTTCTATTCCGACCGCAAGTGGTTCGCACCCTTCGTCGGCGGCAGCTACGAGTTCCTTGACGGTGCCGAACGCCTGCTTGATGCCCGGACGATGTTCTTCTATTACGCCACCGGCATCACGCCCGCGATGGCGATGGCCAGGCCCGGCTCAGGCTCCGCCTATGCGGGCACTTTCCGCGACGTGACCGGCGCAATCCTCGACGGCGGCAAGACCTACAAGATAACGCTTCCGGGCCCTGTCCCGGCCAAGGATTTCTGGTCCTTCGTCGTCTACGACAACCAGACCCGCTCGCTTCTGGAGACCGACCAGAAGCTGGCGGGCGTCGACAGTACGAGCAGGGAGCTGAAGGTTGACGCCGATGGTTCCGCAACAGTCTACTTCGGCCCGACCGCGCCTGAGGGACAGGAGGCGAATTGGGTCCAGACCATGCCGGGCAAGGGCTTCAACGTCCTCTTCCGGCTCTACGGCCCGCTCGAACCCTGGTTCGACAAAAGTTGGAAGCCCGGGGACTTTGAGCCTGTCGACTGACCGTCCACGACGGACAGTCAAGAAAGCAGGAGCGCTTGCGGTCTTTGGACTCCAAGCATGGGCGTTGAGTGACGTATCATTATGTGTCGGCAAGTCACGAGCAGCACTTCCCTTCCCATTTTATCCCTGGAAGGTCCTCTCTGAACGCTCCTGCCAGGACAATGTACTTTTGGCTGATCGTTGCCTCATTCGACAATCTGAAGAATTGCTCTCACTGCCGTCCGCTGTCCCGCATTGCTGCCACTCGGACCTCAAAAAATGCCGCGCGATGCATGAATTACTGGTTTGGTGAAGCTGCGTTGCAGCGTCGCAACTGACTGCGGAGGTCGGCTCCGGGCCGATCGCGACTCACTGGTCGCCCACGGTTAGCAACTTTGCAGGGTTAGATTCCCGCGCATTACTGCCGCTCAGACAACCCGGCCCGCTCAGCTGTCCTGACGGAAACTGTCAGATGACCGCTGTAGCCTCGAAGCGGACATGGTGCAGAACGACGAGGTAGGCAAAAGCGGACACCCGCGCTACGCTGCTATAAAGGCCGAGATGCGGACAGTTCTTGCCGTTCGCTGTGACTGCTGGGTCGAGGTTGCGCCTGCGGGTGGATCGGTTCTAGCGCAGTCACTCGGCGGCTTCATGCAGCTGCTGTGGCATGATCCCCTCGGCCGCCGCTTCCGCGCGCAACCAGTGTCGAAAGGCGGCAATCCGCGGGTCATCCGCACGGGTTTCGGGACAGGCGATTGCGTAGATCGACATGGGCGGCGTTGTCGTGTCGAAAAGGCGCTGCAATCGACCTGAAGCGATCGTGCCGCGGACCATGGCGTCGTAGGCAAGCGACACGCCCTGGTGCTGCTCGACCATGGTCGTGGCAAGTTCGCAATTTGGGTAAGTGGGCCCGGGCGGCAGGGTGGCCCCGGCAAGGCCCGCCACGGCGAACCATTCGGGCCAGGCATCGTCCGTTTCGTCGTAGAAGAGCGTGAGGCGCAGCAGATCTTCCGGGTGACGAACGTTCTCGCGCTCCCGCAATGCCGGAGAGATCACCGGATACCGGGCCGAGGCCATCAGCGGCTCGACGCGCAAGCCAGGCGTCGGTCGGTCAGACCACTGGATCACGACGTCCGCGTCATTGGTCGCGAAGTCGAGCGACGGCGCGCCGTTCGAGACCCGAAGCCGAATGTCACTGGCGAACTCGAGCCTGGGCAGGCGTGGCACCAGCCAGCGCGCCGCAAAGCCCGGCGTCGAGAGAACGCGCACGGTTTGTGGCGCCGCGCGCACGGCCTCTGTTTCTTCGATGAAAGCATCCAGCAGGTGGGTCAGTTTTCCGGCATAGGCCTCGCCCGTGAGGGTGAGCGCGATCCGATTGCCCCACCGCTCGAAGAGCTGCGTGTCGAGGAAGTCCTCCAGCGCCTTGATCTGGTGGCTGACGGCCGAGGGCGTCAGGCACAGTTCGTCCGCCGCGGCCTTGACCGACATGTGCCGTGCGGTGGCCTCGAAGGCGCGGACGGCTGCGAAGGGAGGAAGCTTGCGTCCCATTTCTGCCTGAACTGAGCTCACGCGGGGCTGAAAAGTGATCGTTCGGTGTCGTTCCGTAAACAGCGTAGCATGAGGCTACCAAATCTCAAAATCGCGCACCGGAGGGAATGATGCACCGCTCCAGTTTCGCCGTGGCACTCGCCACGGCCCTGATAGCCTTTTGCCCGACGCAGGCGCGCGCCGAGAATGAAGCGGGTTCGTCGGTTACCGGATGGCAACACGCGGACAGCATGGCCACGCTCGTCTCCTCGCTCGACGCCTGGCTTGATGCGCAGTCGGACTGGCCGCGCCGCGAAGTTGCCCCGCGGGTTCGCCTCGTCAGCAAGTGGCAGGCGGCGGCGCGGCAGGGTGCGACGGCGAGTTTCCAGCGTGGCCGTCTTCGGGGTCTCTATGACCCGGATCGGTCCGAGATCCTGCTGGTGCGCCCCTGGGACCCGCGCAAGGCGGACGATGTTGCCGTGTTGCTGCACGAACTCACACATCACCGGCAGGCGCCGCACCACTGGTATTGCCCGGCCGCACAGGAGCTGCCGGCCTACCGGCTGCAAGAGCGGTGGCTTTGGGAACAAGGGCATTCGCTTGACGTGAACTGGATGGCCGTTGTTCTCGACGCCGGATGCACCCCGAGGGACATTCATCCCGAATGAACGGCCGCATGGCGTCGGTTGCGTCGGTGGCGCGAGGCCCAACAAGGGCGGAAAGCAGCCGTTCTCTGTGAGCTCAACAAAGGTCTGCTCTGCGGAAGAAGACGCCCTATGGTGATGCCGAGACCCGCTGGTGCGCCTCGGGAAAGTCGCTGAACGCGAATTAATGAGGCTGGTCGCCATTCCGATGGGCGAAGCCGGACGAGGCGCAACTGCGGACGCCTGCTCGTCATGCAGGCGTATCCGCGATCAGCCGCTTCTCGAACCACTCGCGAAGACGTGTCCAGTTCCCCCCGAACGCACGCAGCTTCAAAGTTTCGTACACGTCCGAGCATCGGGCGATCTCTCCGGCAGGCATGACCTCTAGCATCGCTCGCAGTTCGCACCCGACGTAGATTTCTTTCAGCCTTTCGACCGAGGTGTCTTGCGTGAGGTCTGCTCTTCCGGGATCGGCCGAACCGATGGTGGATGCGAGTAGGACAACTGCCAGAGTGGTGCTTTTCCGTTCCATGACGGCCTCCTTGCCTTTCCTGCCACTAGGATGGCTCGGCGGAGACGGCACGTCCTGAGAGAACCCTGAAAGAAACTGGAAATTCTGGTAAAGTAACTTAAAAACGCGGGTGTCCTGCAATGGGTGCGTCTCGAATCAAGATTGGCAAAGTCACGCTCGACCGGCGGCTCGGGTGTCTGGAAGACCGTGAAGGAAAACCGCAGCACCTGCGGCCCAAGTCCTACCGTGTCCTTGAGGTGCTCGCGGAGCGGAGGGGCGAACTGGTTTCCAAGGATGCGCTTGCCGCAGCGGCTTGGGGCGATATGGCGGTCAGCGACGAGTCGCTATCGCAATGTATCAGCGACATCCGCCGCGCCATGGGAAAGAACGATGCCGGACTTCTGAGGACGGTCCCACGGCGTGGATTCGTTTTGGAGCCAGAGCCGACCGTTGCTGAAAGACGCCCCGTGCCGGCGCATCGCAACGCAGCGGTTGCAGCCCTCGTATTGGCGAGCGTCACCGGCCTCGCGATCGCTTATTGGACGAGCGACCCAGGGTCTGATACGCTGGTCACCGCGCCTGTGCAAGCTCCGGCGGAGAGTGTCGTCGCCAGCTACCCCCCATCCATGCTGCATTGGCGTGATCGGACCGCAAACGACCGTTTGCACGCCAAGCTTGAGGAAATTTTGGCCAAGGAGCCCGGGAATGCACAGGCATGGGCGGAGCTCGGGCATGCCTACTGGCGGGAGGTGAAATTCAGCGCCTGGGGAGGGGGGCGTCGCGAACTCGATCGGGCTCTGACGGCCCTTGAACGCTCGATTCAGCTCGGCGGCGGCGCTGCGGCGTATAGGGTGCTGGCCGAACTCCGGCTTCAGGCCCCCTTCCAAGATTCACTATCGCCAGTGGACGCGCTTGCTGCGGCGCAGGCGGCGGCCGACCTTGCCCCCGGTGACCCCGATAGTCTCGCGATCCTAGCCGAAGCCCTGGTGGCCAATGGTTACGCAAAGGAGGCAATCCCTGTCATAGAACAGGCAATCGAAGCTGTCGCGTCCCCGCCCGATCAGTATCGCGAAGTCGCCGGGTTGAGCTACCTCGCCGCCGGGGAACCGGCGAAGGCCGTCGAGGAGTTCGGACGCCTTCATGGAGCTGGTACGTTTTCGGGAGAACGCCACTACATGGGCTGGTTCTTAGCCGCCAGCCTCGCGCATGCCGGCCGGATCGACGAGGCGTCCTCGGTAATTGAGCAGGCACGGCGCAAGCGGCCCGAAAAGACGCTCCAGAGCGTCTCGCTCGCCTTGGGGCACCTGAGGGGTCAAGGTGCCCTCAATGTGGTTCTGGAGGGTCTCAGGCTGGCGGGAATGCCGGGCTAGTTCTGGCCAAGACTGTCCTCGGCGGCATCCTCCTGCCGCACGAAGCGAAGATAGCTCTTCCACGCAACGCTCACATTCGGATCTTCCCGGACTTCCTCTTCGATGACCTCTTGCCAGGAGAGCCTCAGCGCGTCCAGAATCTCGTCGGGCCATGAGAGAACCTGAACACCCCGTGCGCGAAACTCCTCAATCGTGGCCTCCTGACGCGATGCCGCAACGTCCAGGGTCCAGCGAAGGGAGTCTTCGCAGCCACGCAGGACGATCTCGCGATCGCTTTCGGAAAGGGCGAGCCACGTCTTTTCCAGGACAAGCAGTTCAAGCGACGTTGATGGTTGCTGCCAGCCGGGGAGGAACAGATATGGCGCAAAGTCTGGAAAGTTAAGCAGGGCGTCGATCGATGGCATGGCAAACTCGGCGGCATCGATGACGCCAGTCTCGAAGGCGGGGCGGATATCGCTTGCCGGAAGTTCGAACGTCGTGACACCGAGCTTTCTCAGCGTGCGAGCGCCATACCCGAAACTGCGCATTGCAAGCCCGTCGAGATCCTCGACGCTCCTGATCGGGGATTTGAACCAACCTCCCCCCTCAGAGGGAAGAGCGCCGCAGTAGATGCTAATCAGCCCGTGGCGCGTGTAGAGATCGTTGAGTGCCTCTTGCCCCCCAGCCTCGACCATCCATTCCGTGAGCCCCTCTGGGCCCGGGCCGAAGGGAAAGCCCCCAAACAGGGTGACCGAGGGGGCCTCGCGATGATGATGTCCCGGCGACCCCCAGACCGCGTCCACAAGACCCGATCTTAGCGCTTCAAAAGCGTTCACGTCGAGGACAAGCTGGTCGTGAACCTCGACTTGGAATGTACCCCCCGAGACAGTGCGAACTTCCTCAGCAAAGACACGCGCCGACTCGCCAAATAGATGAGGGTGCAGAAGACTGTTCACCCGCCATCGGATCTCGCCGGCAGCAACCCCGGCGGGGGGAAGGATTGATGCCAAGCCAGTAAGGCAGATGAGAAACCAGCGGAACATGTCTGCAGTCTGCGCAATGAGCCGATGCATGTCATGATATTTTCATGGAAGAAGTTTGATAATCCGGCGACAGACAAGATCAGAAACAAAAAAGTCCGCCAAATGATCGGCGTTCTTGCGATGTACACCCGATCTGCGGAAGCTGCGGCTTGCGACGACGCCCGCTAATGGCCCCGGAGCGGACCTTCACCGCAAACCCGACGATCGGCAGCTTTGAGTTGATCGCGACTCACTGGTCGCCCACGGTTCGCAACTTTGCAGGGTCAGATTCCTGCGCAAAGCTGCCGCTCGGACCTTCCCCGAGCGGCAGAGACACACTAGATTCAGACGTGCAAACTCACGCCAGGTACAGAACACTGGTTAGCAACATTGACGGCCTGTCGCTTGAATAGGATGATCGAGCCCATAAAGGTGGATAATTAAGGGGATAAAATAAAAAAGAAATCCAAATTTAAAATAATGTCAGTAACTTATATTATTTTTGTGGTGCCGCGTGAGGGAATCGAACCCCCGACCTTCGCTTTACAAGAGCGCTGCTCTACCAGCTGAGCTAACGCGGCCACGCACGGCCTCGTCCCATAAACGCAATCGCCGCGGCGGGCAAGCGGCGCGGGGTCGACGATTGCGGTTTTCCTCGACCGCAAAGCGCCTATACTGGCATGAAATCCCGCGAGAGGCAGAGGAGAGCAATGCAGGTCGTCATCCACGCAGGCGCGCACATGACCGACGAGGACAGGCTGATCGCCTGCCTGCGCGACAATACCGCAACGCTGGCCCCGCGGCGCACCCATGTGCCCGACCCCGAGAGCTATCGCCGCCTGTTGCGCGACGTGATGCACACCGCGCAGAAAACCGCCCTGCCCGAGGACGCGCGCGACAACGTGCTCGCGGCCACCGGCACGCCCGAGGACACCGAGCGGCTGGTGCTGGACAATCACGGCTTCTTTGGCACGCCCAAGATGTCGATCGGCGGCGCGCGGTTCTACCCGGCGGCGGATATGCGGCTCGGTCTTCTCGACCGCATCTTCGCGCCCGACGGGATCGAGCTGTTTTTCGGGTTGCGCAACCCGGCCACGCTCTTGCCCGCGCTGCTGCCCGACACGCCGTTCTCGACGGTGACAGAACTCTTGCGTGGTGACGATCCCACGCATCTGCGCTGGTCCGAGACCATCGCGCGCATCCGCGCCGCGCTGCCCGATATTCCCGTCACGGTGTGGTGCAACGAGGACACGCCGCTGATCTGGGCGCAGGTGCTGCGCGCGATGGCCGGAACGGACGAGAGCGTGCCGCTCGCGGGTGAGTTCGCGCTCTTGCCCGAGATCATGACAAGGGCCGGTCACCAGCGGTTCACCACCTATATCGACAGCCGCCCCGGTCTCACCGATGCGCAGAAACGCCGCGTGGTGACGGCCTTCCTCGACAAGTTCGCAGACGACGACGCCATCGAGGAAGAGCTCGACGTGCCGGAATGGGACCCGGGCATGATCGAGACGCTGAGCGCGCACTATGACGAGGACGTGGCCGAGATCGCGCGGATGGACGGCGTGCACATGATCATGCCGTGAGGTCGGGGGTGTGATGCCACGTCGCCCCCTCGCCGCCCCCGTCTCGCCCCCCGGGCGGCGGGGTGGAGGATGCGATCAGCGATGCAGCGTCAGGCGCAGGGTGATCCGGTCCTCCAGCGGGTGGAACCGCTGTCGGCCAAAGAGCGTGCGCGACCGCGCATCCTCGCGCCCGGTTTCAACCTCGATCGCGCACAGCCCCGCCGCCGCGAGTGCGCGCGGCAGGCTGCCCAGCACCTCGGTGCCGATGCCGCGCCCGCGCACCGCGCGGCGGATGTGCATCTCGTCGATGCGGGCCGTGAGCCCGCCCGCCGCCAGCGACCAGCCGAACGACAGCGCCACGTAGCCGATGGGCGCGCGCGGCGGTCCGACGAGATAGACCGCGCCGTGGGGGCAGCCCTCGAGGAGCGGCAGGAGGGCGGCGCGCGTCGCTGCCTCGTCGCCCGTGCGGCCCGCCTCGTCATGGCGGGACGCCACCATCGGCAACAGCCGGTCGAGATCGCCGGGCCGGGCCAGCGTCAGCGCCGTCACGGCCGCCCCCGCCGCGCATCCGCGCCGGTGTGCCGGACGCGCGGACCGGTGCCCATGATGATGTCGCGCGCCATGCCTGCCACCCCCGAACCAATGCGGCGCGCACCATGCGGCGGGGGCCGGGAAATGTCCACCGCCCGCGCACCGAATCACGCGGCACGCCGCACCTGCCCGGCGGGTTCGCGCTGCCGCGCGCGGCCCCCGACCGGGCGCGGGCCGGTTTCAGGCAAGAATTTTTCCGCCTTATCCGCCTGTTGACCGTGGCTTTCTGTTTGGGTTTCGCGGCAATCTGTCTATAGTCGGTCGAAACGCGAGGACCAACCACACACAAATCCCGGGGGGGACACCGATGATCCGATCGGAACTCATCCAGAAGATTGCCGACGACAACCCGCATCTCTATCACCGCGATGTCGAGAAGATCGTGAACACCATCTTCAACGAAATCACCGACGCGCTTGCCAACGGCAACCGGGTCGAGTTGCGCGGCTTCGGGGCCTTTTCGGTCAAGAAGCGCGATGCTCGAATCGGGCGCAACCCGCGCACCGGCGAGAGCGTCGAGGTCGAGGAGAAGCACGTTCCCTTCTTCAAGACCGGCAAGCTCTTGCGCGACCGGCTCAACGGCAAGTAACCCATGCGCTATATCCGCTACGCCTGCATCGCCCTATTCGCCCTTGCGCTGGTGCTGATCGCGCTGGCCAATCGCGGAATGGTCACGCTCCGGGTGCTGCCCGACGAACTGTCGGGTTTTGCCGCGCTCAACCCGACCTATGATCTGCCGCTCTTCGTGGTGATCTTTGGCGGAATTCTCGCGGGGCTGATCCTCGGCTTTATCTGGGAATGGATCCGCGAGGCGGGCGAGCGGGCCGCCGCTGCCCGGCAGGCGCGCGAGCTGGCCAGCCTGCGCGCCGAGGTGGCCCGGCTCAAGAAGAAGGACACGCGCGAGCACGACGAGGTTCTCGCCCTTCTCGACGAGGCGGGCTGAACGCCCATGTCCCGTGACGTCCGCGTGAAGATCTGCGGCCTCACCGAGGCGCGCGACGTGGCCGCCGCCGTCGAGGCGGGCGCGGCCTATGTGGGATTTGTCTTTTTCGAGAAATCGCCGCGCCATGTCGACGTCGAGGCGGCGCGTGCGCTGGCGCTCGAGGTACCGCCGGGCGTGGCCAAGGTGGCGCTGACGGTCGATGCCGACGACGCCACGCTCGACGCGCTGTGCGCACGGGTGCCTCTGGACATGCTGCAACTGCACGGGAGCGAGAGCCCGGCGCGCGTGAGCGAGGTCAAGGCCCGCTACGGCCTGCCGGTGATGAAGGCCATCGGCATCGCCGAGGCCGCCGACCTCGACCAGATCGACCGCTATGCCGGCGTGGCCGACCAGTTGCTGATCGACGCCAAGCCGCCGCCGGGCGCGAGCCGCCCGGGCGGCAACGCCCTGGCCTTTGACTGGGGGCTCATCGAGGGGCGCGACTGGCCCCTGCCGTGGCTGCTGGCGGGCGGGCTGACGCCCGAAACCGTCGCCGATGCCGTCGCGCGCACCGGCGCGCGGCAGATCGACGTGTCGTCGGGGGTCGAGGTCTCTCCGGGCCACAAGGACCCGGCGCTCATCCGGGCCTTCATCGCGGCTGCACGGGGTTCGGACGCCTGAAAGCCGCAATTCACGCAACAAATGCAAAGAAACCTCCCCCTTTGGCGACATTTTATCCGCAGGATCGGGTTGACGCCCCCTGCCCCCGGACCTAATGTCGCCGCCACGCAGCAAAGGAGTCGCCGCAGCATGGCAGCGCTTGTGGACATCGTAGGCAAATGGCGCATGGGCCGGTAACGGAGACCATATCGGCACCCCATGCGCCCCCGCCATGCGACCGGGGGCTTTTTTATGCGAGAACGGAAATGACGTCAGATACGGAGCACGAGAGCAGATGACACGTCAGATGACCGGAGCGAAAATGGTGGTCCAGGCCCTCAGGGATCAGGGCGTGGATGTCGTATTCGGCTATCCCGGCGGGGCGGTGCTGCCGATCTATGACGAGATTTTCCAGCAGAACGACATCCGCCACATCCTCGTGCGGCACGAACAGGGCGCGGTGCACGCCGCCGAAGGGTACGCACGCTCCACCGGGCGGCCCGGTGTCGTGCTTGTCACCTCGGGCCCCGGCGCCACCAACGCCGTCACCGGCATCACCGACGCGCTGATGGATTCCATCCCGATCGTCGTGCTGACCGGACAGGTGCCCACCTTCATGATCGGCAACGACGCCTTCCAGGAGGCGGACACCGTGGGCATCACGCGCCCCTGCACCAAGCACAACTGGCTGGTGTCGGACACGGGGAAACTGTCGGACACCATCCACCAGGCGTTTCACGTTGCCACCTCGGGGCGGCCCGGGCCGGTGCTGATCGACATTCCCAAGGATGTGCAGTTCGCCTCGGCCGAGTACACCCCGCCGCAAAAGGCGCGCACGCATCACTATCAGCCGCAGGTCAAGGGCGATATCGAGGGCATCACCGACCTGGTGGCGGCCATCGAGAAGGCGAAGCGCCCGATCTTCTACACCGGCGGCGGTGTCATCAACTCTGGCCCCGCGGCCAGCCAGCTCTTGCGCGAGCTGGTCGAGGCCACCGGCATTCCCGTCACCTCCACGCTAATGGGGCTCGGGGCGTATCCGGCCAGCGGCAAGCACTGGCTGGGGATGCTGGGGATGCACGGGCTCTACGAGGCCAACATGGCGATGCATGGCTGCGACCTGATGATCAATATCGGTGCGCGGTTCGACGACCGGATCACCGGGCGGCTGGACGCGTTCAGCCCGGACAGCATCAAGGCGCATATCGACATCGATCCGTCCTCGATCAACAAGGTGATCAAGACCGACATCCCCATCGTCGGCGACATCGCCCATGTGCTGGAGGACGTTCTCAAGGTCTGGAAGTCGCGCGGCCGCAAGGTCAATGCCGAGGCGATCGCCAAGTGGCGCGAAAAGATCGCCGAGTGGCGGCGCGTCGATTGCCTGAAATTCACCCAGGAAGGCCCCACCATCAAGCCGCAATACGCGCTGGAACGGCTGGAAGCGCTGACCAAGGGGCATGACCGCTATATCTGCACCGAGGTGGGCCAGCACCAGATGTGGGCGGCGCAATACCTGGGCTTCGAGGATCCCAACCGCTGGATGACCTCAGGCGGGCTTGGGACAATGGGCTACGGCTTCCCGTCCTCCATCGGTGTGCAGATGGCGCATCCCGAGGCATTGGTGATCAACGTCGCGGGCGAGGCATCGTGGCTGATGAACATGCAGGAGATGGGCACCGCGGTGCAGTATCGCCTGCCGGTCAAGCAATTCATCCTCAACAACGAGCGGCTGGGCATGGTGCGGCAATGGCAGGAATTGCTGCATGGCGAGCGCTATTCGTCGTCGTGGTCCGAGGCGCTGCCGGATTTCGTGAAACTGGCCGAGGCGTTCGGGGCCAAGGGCATCATCTGCAAGGATCCCGCCGACCTGGACGACGCGATCATGGAGATGCTCGATTACGACGGGCCGGTGATCTTCGACTGCGTGGTCGAGAAGCACGAGAACTGCTTCCCGATGATCCCGAGCGGAGAGCCGCACAACAAGATGCTGCTGGGCGAGGCCAGCACGAAGGACGCAATCAAGGAAGGCGGCGCGGTGCTGGTGTGATTCCGTTTTCTTTAAAAGAAAACGGCCCGGAACTTTTTGAAAATTCCGGCACGGAACCGCCTCAACAAGGATTAGACCAATGTCAGCCCTGAAGATCAAGAAAGGCTCGTCCAAGCATTCCGCCTACAACCTGAGGCCGCAATTCTCGGACGTGCAGGAAACCCACACCCTCGCCGTGATCGTCGATAACGAGCCGGGGGTGCTGGCGCGCGTGATCGGCCTGTTCTCTGGCCGGGGCTACAACATCGACAGCCTGACCGTGGCCGAGGTGGACCATACCGGCCACACCAGCCGCATCACCATCGTCACCACCGGCACGCCGCAGGTGATCGAGCAGATCAAGGCGCAGCTTGGCCGCATCGTGCCGGTGCACGAGGTGCATGACCTCACCGTCGAGGGGCCGAGCGTCGAGCGCGAGCTGGCGCTGTTGAAGGTCGAGGGCGAGGGCGACAAGCGGGTCGAGGCGCTGCGGCTGGCGGATATCTTTCGCGCCAATGCGGTGGACAGCACGCTTACCAGCTTCGTCTTCGAGATCACCGGCGCGCCGGAAAAGATCGACGCTTTCGCCGATCTGATGCGGCCCCTCGGCCTTGTCGAGATGGCGCGCACGGGCGTGGCAGCAATGTCGCGCGGGCTCTGAGCGCGCGGGATCAGCCCGCCGCTTCGCGCGTCAGTCGTCGCGGCAGGTCCGCATGCGCCCCGCGCGCCACGATCCGCAGCGCCTGCGCGCGGCGCAGCCCCGGCGCCGCGCTCACGCCCACGTGGACGAGATCGCCCGTGCGGACCGGGACCGGGGCCACCTCTTCGCTGCCCGCCTCGTACCAGGCGAGATCGCCGTGATCCTCGCACCAGATCAACGCGCGCCCCTCGGCCCCGTCACACCACAAGATCAGTCCCAGCATATCTTCCCTCTTCCGGCATAGCACCACTATTCGCGGTATGGTTGCACAAGGCCCGGATCACGCGAAATGCAAGACTTGGTGAACAGGCCTGGGCCCGCCATGTCGCCTTGAGGAAACTCAGGTCGCAAGCGGGTGCGCCGCGCGCGGCCTTTCCGGGCTATCGTGCCTCTCATGACGCATAACGGGAGAGACGACATGAGCCAGCCGCTGACCGATCTTGGCCAGGTGCGCGCGAGCGTGGAGGCCGCCCGCGGCCTGCCCAACGCCCATTACACCGACCCCGCCGTGTTTGCGGAAGAGCGGCAGGCGCTCTTGTTCTCGCAATGGGCGGGGCTTGCCGTGGGCGCGGACGTGCCCGAGCCGGGCGATGCGAAACCGCTGGAGTTTCTCGGGGTGCCGCTGCTGCTGATCCGCGACAAGGAGGGCACGGTGCGCGTGTTCGAGAACATCTGCCGCCATCGCGGCATGATCCTCGTCGAAGAACCGCGCCGCATCGAGGGCGCGATCCGCTGCCCCTACCATTCGTGGTGCTACTCGACCAAGGGCAACCTCGTCTCGACCCCGCATGTCGGCGGGCCGGGCCACAATGTCCACGACGCCATCCGCCGCGACGAGCTTGGCCTCAACGAGGTGCGCAGCCATATCTGGCGCGACATCGTCTGGATCAACGTCTCGGGCGATGCCGCGCCGTTCGAGGAGGCGATGTCAGACCTCATTACCCGCTGGTCGGAGTTTGACCTGCCGCTCTACCACGGCGGCCATGACAGCCGCTTCACGCTGGAGGTGGCGACCAACTGGAAACTCGCGGTCGAGAATTACTGCGAGAGCTATCACCTGCCCTGGGTGCATCCCGGCCTCAACAGTTATTCGCGGCTGGAGGATCACTACCACATCGAGAAGCGCGGCGAGTATTCCGGGCAGGGCACGATGGTCTATCGCCAGATCACCAACGAAACCGGCGAAAAATTCCCCGATTTCGAGGATGTCGGCGCGAAGTGGAACGAGCAGGCCGAGTATATCGCGGCCTATCCCAACGTCCTGCTCGGTGTGCACCGCGACCATGCCTTCGCCATCATCCTCGAGCCCAAGGGGCCGGAGCGCACGGTCGAGCATATCCACCTCTACTACGCCACGCCCGCCGCCGAGGAAGGGCTCAAGATGCGCAACACGCAGCTTTGGAAGACCGTGTTCGAGGAGGACATCTTTGTCGTCGAGGGGATGCAGCGCGGCCGCCACGCGGCGCGGTTCGACGGCGGGCGGTTCTCGCCGGTGATGGACAGCCCCACCCATTGCTTTCACGACTGGGTGGCCGGCAAGATCGAGACCCACCGCGCGCTGTCAAGGGCGGCGGAGTGAAACGGCTCGAGGCGGCGATCCTCGCGGCGCACGCGGCCGACGACCGGCGGGCGCTGGCGCGGCTCTACGCGCGGGCCGCCGACCGGCTGAACGATCTCGACGCGGCGTGCTTCTTTCTCACCCACGCCTATGTCTTCGCGCTGGAGACCGGCGCGCCCGAGGCGGGAAAGCTGCACGCCCGGCTCAAGGCGCATGGCCGCGAGGCGTGACGGCGCGGTAACGCAGGCAGAACCTCAGAGCGTCTCGGCCTGCACGCGGTGCCAGCCGTGCATACGGGCGCGAAACCATGTGCGCTGACGCTTGGCGTATTGGCGGGTGGCGGTGATCGCGGCTTCGCGGGCCGCATCGAGCGTCATCTCGCCGCGCAGGTGAGCGATGAGTTCCGGCGCGCCGATGGCCTGCGCGGCGGGGCGTGCGGCGTCCCACCCCGCCAGGTTGGCGCGCGCCTCGTCGAGCGCGCCCGCGTCGAGCATCGCGTCGAAGCGGCGGGTGATACGCGGGTCGAGCCAGTCCTTCGGCGCCTCGACGAGGATCGGCGTGGCGCGCGCCAGCGGCAGCAGCGGCGGCGGCGTGGCGTCCTGCCAGGCGGCCAGCCCGCGCCCGGTGGCGGCCTGTACCTCCCATGCGCGCTGCACGCGGCGGGGATTGGCGGTGTCGATGCGCGCGCGGGTTTCCGGGTCGAGCGTGTCGACAAGCGCGGCCACGCCTGCCTCGCGCAGCAGCCGGTCACCCTCGGCGCGGATGTCCGGCGGGGTTGCGGGGATGTCCGCCAGCCCCTCGGTCAGCGCCGCGAAATAGAGCCCGGTGCCGCCCACGATGATCGGGCGCGCACCCGCCGCCAGCAGCGGGGCCACCTCGCGCAGCCAGTGGCCGGCGGAATAGTCCTGCTCCGGTGCGACATGGCCGTAGAGCCGGTGGGGCGCCTGCGCCTCTTCCTCCGGCGAGGGGCGCGCCGATAGGATACGCCAGTTGGCATAGACCTGGAGCGCGTCGGCGTTGACGATGACGCCGCCCTGCGCGCGCGCGATGGCGAGCGCCAGCGCGGATTTTCCGCTGGCGGTGGGCCCGGCGATGAGCACCGGGCGCGATGGGTCTATCGTCTCGATCTGCATGACGTGACGGGCCTAGCGCGGATCGCCGGGTTTGGCGAGGGGTGGTGCGTCCGGGACAGGAGGGCAGCGCCTGCCTGGGCGGGCGCTTGGGCGTGACGGGGCCAGCGGCGATGCGGCCACGCAATGCGGACCGTTGCACCCGGTTGTAACGCTTGAAGCGCCTGCCGGGGGGCAGGCAGGCGCTGCCCGGCGGTGCCGCCGGGCGGTGGATACTGGCGAGGCCCCACATCGACCCCGCCGTTTCCGCGATTGCACCTTCCCGGTATTTGCGACATTTTGCGCGCAATTCAAAAGAGCAGCCGTGGAGAGCCCCGATGACCCCCCCTGACACGAGCAAAGCCAAGTTCAGCCGCGTGATGCTCAAGATATCGGGCGAGGCGCTGATGGGGGACCAAGGCTATGGGCTGCACCCGCCGACGGTCGAGCGCATCGCGCAGGAGGTCAAGAGCGTCCACGACATGGGTGTGGAAATCTGCATGGTGATCGGCGGCGGCAATATCTTCCGCGGGCTGCAAGGGTCCGCGCAGGGGATGGAGCGGACCACCGCCGATTACATGGGGATGCTGGCCACGGTGATGAACGCGCTCGCCATGCAGAGCGCGCTGGAACGCGCGGGCGCCTATTGCCGGGTCATCAGCGCCATCCGCATGGACGAGGTGGCGGAGCCCTATATCCGCCGCCGCGCGGTGCGCCACCTGGAGAAAAAGCGCATCTGCATCTTTGCCGCCGGGACCGGAAATCCCTACTTTACCACCGACACCGCTGCCACCCTGCGCGCCAACGAGATGGCCTGCGAGGCAATTCTCAAGGGCACCAAGGTGGACGGCGTCTATGACAAGGACCCGGTCAAGCACGCCGATGCGCGCCGCTTCGAGAAGATCACCTATGACGAGGTGCTGGCGCAGCACCTTGGCGTGATGGATGCAAGCGCGATTGCGCTCGCGCGCGACAACAACCTGCCGATCATCGTCTTCTCGCTCGACGAGCCCGGCGGTTTTCGCGGCATCCTCTCGGGCGAGGGCACCTATACAACCGTGCACGCGTGAGGTTAAACAGGGGAGACGCGCATCCCCGACAAGGACATGGGAACGACTATGGCGGACGAAATCGAAATCGACCTGGATGATCTAGAGCGGCGGATGACCGGCGCGATGGCCTCTCTGCGGACCGAGTTTGCATCGCTCCGGACGGGGCGGGCCTCGGCCTCGATGCTGGAGCCTGTGCAGGTCGAGGCCTATGGCCAGATGACCCCGATCAACCAGGTGGGCACCGTGAACGTGCCCGAGCCACGGATGGTCACGATCAATGTCTGGGACAAGAGCCTCGTGAACAAGGTGGAAAAGGCGATCCGCGAGAGCGGGCTGGGCATCAACCCGCAGACCAACGGCCCGATCATCATGCTGCCCATCCCCGAACTGAACGAGGAGCGCCGCAAGGAATTGACCAAGGTCGCCTCGCAATATGCAGAGCACGCCCGCGTCGCCGTGCGCAACGTGCGCCGCGACGGCATGGACCAGATCAAGAAGGCCAAGGCCGAAGGCATGTCCGAGGACGATCAGAAATTCTGGGAAAACGCGGTGCAGGAGCTGACGGACAGTTTCGTCAAGCAAGTGGACGACGCGCTCGAACACAAACAAGCCGAGATCATGCAAGTCTGATGCGGCAGGAGACGCGCATGGCAAAGAGCAAGCCCCGCGACACCGGGGCCGGGCCGCGCCATGTGGCGATCATCATGGACGGCAACGGCCGCTGGGCGCAGAGCCGTGGCCGCCCGCGGCTGTTCGGCCACCATGCGGGCGCGCGGCGGGTGCGCGAGATCGTTGCCGCCTGCCCCGATCTTGGCGTCGAGTACCTGACCATCTTTGCCTTCTCCACCGAGAACTGGAAGCGCACGCAGACCGAGGTGGCCGGGCTGATGAGCCTGTTTCGCCGCTACATCATCAAGGAAATGCAGGAATTCGTGCGCGAGGATGTGCGCGTGCGCTTCATCGGCGACCGCTACCGGCTGGAGCCGGGGCTGCGCGGGCTGATGGAAGAGACCGAGGAGATGACCGCCCATTGCACGCGGCTCAACCTCACCATCGCGATCAATTACGGCGGCCGCGACGAGGTGGCGCGCGCCATGCGCCGGCTGGCGCGTGATGTGGCCGAGGGGCGGCTCGATCCCGATACGGTCGATGAACAGACGCTGCCACGCTACCTCGACACCCGCGTGCTGCCCGATCCCGACCTCGTGATCCGCACCTCCGGCGAGGCGCGCATCTCGAATTTCCTGCTGTGGCAATCGGCCTATGCCGAGTACGAGTTCATCGACACGCTGTGGCCCGATTTCACCCGTGACATCTTTACCGGGGTGCTGGCGCAATACGGCGCGCGCGACCGCCGATTCGGCGCGGTGCGCGCATGAGCGCGGATGCGCGCTGGTCCGACCTGGCGCCGCGCGTGGCCTCTGGCGTGGCGATGGCCGCGGTGGGCCTCGGGGCGATCTGGGCGGGCGGCGTGGTGTTTGCCGCGCTGGCGGTCGCATTGGGCGGGCTGATGACATGGGAGGCGGCCCGGCTCTATGCCTCGACCGCGCCGGCGCGCGCGGGTCTCTCCGGCGCGGCGGCGCTGGCGCTGGCGCTGTGGCTGCCGGGGATCTTCGTGCTGCCGCTGGTGGCGGCGGCGGTGCTGGTCAATGCCGAGACGGTGCCGCGCGCGCGCGGCCCCTTTGCCGCGCTGGAGCTGGCGGCGTTGCTGGCGCCCTGGGTGATCTTTGATCTGCGCGCGGGCGAGGCGGGGCTCACCTGGGTGCTGTGGTTGGCGGTGGTGGTGATCGTGTCGGACGTGGCGGGCTATTTCGCGGGCAAGGCGCTGGGCGGGCCGAAATTCTGGCCGCGCATCAGCCCCAAGAAGACGTGGTCGGGCACGGCCGCCGGCTGGCTCGGGGCGGCGGCGGTCGGTGCGGTCTTTGCTGGCCCCACGGGCGCGGGCGTGGTGCTGATCCCGGTTTCGGTGCTGGTGGGCATGGCCGGGCAGATGGGCGATGTCGCCGAAAGCGCGGTCAAGCGGATGCAGGGGGTCAAGGATTCCTCGAACCTCATCCCCGGGCATGGCGGGGTGCTCGACCGGTTCGACGCCATGCTGGGCGCGGCGCTGGCCCTCGGGCTCATGCGCGCCGCCGGGCTGGTGTGAGCGGCGATGCGACGGGTGAGCATCCTCGGGGCGACCGGCTCTGTCGGGCAGAGCACGCTCGACCTGATCCGGCGCGACCGCGACGCCTATCGGGTGGTGGCGCTGACCGCGGGTGCGAACGTGGCGCAACTGGCCGCCGACGCGCGCGAGCTGGGCGCGGAGGTGGCGGTCACGGCGGATGAGGGCCGGCTCGACGATCTGCGCGCGGCGCTGGCGGGATCGGGGGTCGAGGCGGCGGCGGGGCGCGCGGCGCTGATCGAGGCGGCGGCACGGCCCGCCGACTGGGTGATGTCGGCGATCGTCGGCGCGGCGGGGCTGGAGCCCGGGCTCAGGGCGCTGGAGACCGGCGCGACGCTGGCGCTGGCGAACAAGGAATCGCTTGTCACCGCAGGGCCGCTGGTGATGGCGGCGGCGCGGGCCTCGGGGGCGCGCATCCTGCCGGTGGACAGCGAGCATTCGGCGATTTTCCAGGCGCTTGTGGGCGAGGATATCGGCACGGTCAGCCGCGTCATCATCACCGCCTCGGGCGGCGCGTTCCGCGACTGGCCGGCGGAGCGGCTGGCGCGGGCCACGGTGGCCGAGGCCTCGACCCATCCCAACTGGGACATGGGGCAGCGCATCACCATCGATTCGGCGTCGATGTTCAACAAGGCGCTGGAGATGATCGAGGCGCGCGAATTCTTTGGCCTCGATCCGGCGCAGATCGAGGTGCTGATCCATCCGCAATCGCTGATGCACGCGCTTGTGGGCTTCAACGATGGCGCGCTGATGGCCCATGTCGGGCCGCCGGACATGCGCCACGCCATCGGCTACGCGCTCAACTGGCCCGAGCGGCGGGCGCTGCCGGTGGCCGCGCTGGACCTTGCCGCCGAGGGCGTGCTGGAATTTCGCAACCCCGACGAGGCCCGCGCCCCGGCGCTGCGGCTGGCGCGGGCAGTGATGGCCGAAGGCGGCCTTGCCGGGGCCATTTTCAACGCCGCCAAGGAGCGCGCGCTCGACCATTTCATCGCCGGGCATATCGGATTCATGGCAATGGCGCCGCTGGTCGAGGAGGTGCTGGAACGAATGCTGGCCACCCCCGAGGCACAGGGCGTGGCGCGTGGCGACGATCTGACCCTTGATCGGGTGGCCGGGATGGACCATCTGGCAAGGCAATGCGCCGACGCCGTGGCGACGGAAATCACAAGACGGGGATAGGCTTTGGACCTGAGTATACTTCTGCCGCAATTCGGCAGCCTTTTCATAACGATACTGGCCTTTGTCGTGGCGCTTTCGATCATCGTGGCCGTGCATGAATACGGCCACTACATCGTCGGACGCTGGTCGGGGATCAAGGCCGACGTGTTCTCGCTCGGCTTTGGCCCGGTACTTTTTTCACGGGTGGACCGGCACGGCACCCGCTGGCAGGTGGCGGCCCTGCCCTTTGGCGGCTACGTCAAATTCATGGGGGATTCGGATGCCGCGAGCGGCAAGGACGGCGCGGCGATGACCGACATGCCCCCCGAACGCCTGCGACAGACCATGCACGGTGCGCCGCTCTGGGCGCGCACGGCGACCGTGGCGGCGGGGCCCGTGTTCAATTTCATCCTGTCGATCCTCATCTTCACGGCGGTGATGATGAGCGGGGGCAAGACCGCCGACCCGCTGACCGTGGGCGAGATGAAGCCGCTCCCGGTGGCGGAGGTCGGGCTGCGCCCGGGTGACGAGATCCTGTCGGTCGCGGGGCAGGCCCTGCCCGACCCCGATGCCGACGCGGCCTATGACGATTTCCTCGACGCGCTGCCGCGCGAGGCACGGCTGGAATACGAGGTGCGGCGCGAGGGCGCGCGCGTGACCGTGACCGGCCCGCACCTGATGCCGCCGCTGGTGGGCGGCCTGTCGCCGCAATCGGCGGCCTTCGCGGCAGGACTCGAGGCGGGCGACGTGATCACCGCGGTGAATGGCGAACCGGTCGTGTCGTTTTCCGAACTCAAGGATATCGTCGAGGGCTCGGACGGGGCGCCGCTAGCGCTGGATGTCTGGCGCGGGGGCGAGACGCTACAGCTCACGCTGGTGCCGCGCCGCACGGACGAGCCGCAGGAGGAGGGCGGTTTCCGCAGCGAGTGGCGCATCGGCGTGGTGGGCGCGATGGCGTTTGAACCCGCGACAGAGGCGCTTGGGCCCGTCGAGGCGTTGGGCGCAGCCGTCGGACAGACCTGGATGATCGTGGAAAGCTCGGTCTCGGGTCTGTATCACATGATCACCGGCGCGATCAGTTCGTGCAACATGTCCGGCCCCATCGGCATTGCACAGGTTTCGGGCGCGATGGCGAGCCAGGGCGCGGAGAGCTTCATCTGGTTCGTCGCGGTCCTGTCGACGGCGGTCGGGCTGTTGAACCTGTTTCCCGTGCCGGTGCTCGATGGTGGGCACCTCGTGTTTTACGCCTACGAGGCCGTCGTCGGCCGCCCCCCGAGCGAGCGCGCATTGCGGATAATGATGAGCGTGGGGTTGACGCTGATCCTGTCGCTGATGCTGTTCGCGGTGTTCAACGATCTCTTCTGCCCTTGATCGGGCGCGCCGACGGGACCGGTGACGGCTGGAGTATTTTTGCCAGGAACAAGCGAGGGACTGTTGTCAGTGCCGCTTTGCCGGTATCCTTGTGACAACGAGACCGGGGACCGGCGGATGAGCAGTTTTACAAGGTTTGGACTGGCCGTGCTGGTCGCGCTGTGCCTTGGCGGCACGGCGCGGGCCGAGGGCGCGGGATTCACCGGGCTTGCGCGGCTCGATGCGACCGACAGCCGGATCGTGGCCGACGGCCCCGGCGTTTCGCTGCGGCTGGCGTTGTCGCAGGGGGTGCCGTGGCGGGTGTTCACGCTCGACGGGCCGCCGCGCCTGGTGCTCGATTTCCGCGAGGTGGACTGGCGCGGCGCGGGCGCCACCGGGCTGGTGGCGACCGAGCGGGTGCGCGGCCTGCGCATGGGGCAGATACGGCCGGGCTGGTCGCGGATGGTGGTGGACCTGGCTGGCCCCTACCCGCTCGACGAGGCGGGGCTCGATGTCGACCCCGAGAGCGGGCGCGCGGAATTGCGCGTGCGGCTGGGGCGCGGCGCGCCCGAGCGTTTTGCCGCCGCGTCGGGCGTGCCCGACAGCCCCGGCTGGGATGTCGCCCCGCCCGCCGACACCGCGCCGCCCCCGCCGCGTGATGCAGACGGGCCGCTGCGGGTGATGATCGACCCGGGACATGGCGGGATCGATCCGGGTGCCGAGGAGGGCGGGTTGACCGAGAAGGCGCTGATGCTGGTGCTGGCGCGCGAGTTGCGCGAGGCGCTGTTGCGCGCGGGCGGGTTCGAGGTGTTTCTCACCCGTGACACCGACATGTTCGTGAGCCTTGAGCGACGCGTGGCGCTGGCGCACGACGCGGCGGCGGACGTGTTCATCTCTTTGCATGCCGATGCGCTGACGGATGCGCGGGCGCGGGGCGCGTCGGTCTATACCCTGTCCGATTCCGCCTCGGACGCGGCGAGCGCGGCCTTGGCCGAGCGCCACGACCGGGCGGACCTGTTGGCGGGCGTCGACCTGAGCGACAGCGACGACGTGGTTGCGGGCGTGCTGCTGGATCTCGCGCGGCAGGAGACGCAGCCACGCGCCGAGGCGCTGGCCCAAACGCTGCTGGAGGTATTTCGCAGCGAGGGTATCCCGGTACTGGGCCGGCCGCTGCGCCACGCCGGGTTCTCGGTGCTCAAGGCCGCCGACATCCCCTCGGTTCTGGTCGAGACCGGATTCCTGTCGGATGCGCGGGACCGGCGCAACCTGAGCGACCCGGACTGGCGCGCGGCACTGGTGACGGCGGTGCGCGCGGGGCTGGCACGGTGGCATGCGCAAGACCGGGCGCGGGCCGGGCTGGTGCGGCAATGAGCGCGCGCGCGAAATCCCGCCCCCGCAGCCCGGCTTTGGTTTTGACCGGGGCGGCGATCATGCCTATATCGGGCGCAACCCTGAAAGGGAGCGATCCGTGCTGCGTCCTGTGATGAGCCTTCTGGGCACCGTTTTCAGCCTGATAACCCTCGTTGTGGTCGTCGGTGGCCTCACGCTCGGGGCGGTGCTGCACATCTATGGCAAGGATCTGCCAAGCCACGAGAGCCTGGCCAATTACACACCCCCCACCATCAGCCGCATCTATTCCGCCGAGGGCCGTATCATCGACGAGTTCGCCCGCGAGCGGCGGCTGTTCACCCCCGCCGAGGAGATACCCGACCTGGTGAAGCAGGCCTTCATCAGCGCCGAGGACAAGAATTTCTATACCCATGGCGGCTATGACGCGCTGGGAATTGCCTCGGCGCTTTACGACGCGATCAAGTCGCGCGGGCGCAACGTGCGCGGTGCCTCGACCATCACGCAGCAGGTGATGAAGAACTTCCTGCTCTCCGGCGACCGCCGGATCGAGCGCAAGATCAAGGAGATCATCCTTGCCACCCGCATCGAGGAGACGCTCAGCAAGGACGACATCCTCGAGCTCTATCTCAACGAGATTTTCCTCGGGCAGAACAGCTATGGCGTAACCGCCGCCGCGCAGACCTATTTCAACAAGAATCTTAGCGAGCTGGCGCCCCACGAGACGGCGACACTGGCCGCGATGCCGAAGGCGCCGAGCGACTATCACCCCGTGCGCGAGATGGAGCGGTTGCGCGACCGGCGCAATTTCGTGCTCAAGGAGATGTGGGAGAACGGCTATCTGGACGAGGCGACCTTCGAGGCCGAGCGCGCCGAGCCAGTGCGTTCGGTGCAGAACGGCGATTTCGCGCCGTTCAGCGCCGAATTGCCGCCACGCGACTATTTCACCGACGAGATCCGGCGGCAATTGAGCGACGTCTTCGGCGAGGGCGAGTTCTTTTCCGGCGGGCTCACCGTGCGCGCCACCATCGACCCGCAGATGCAGAGCGCGGCCGCGCGCGCCCTGCGCCGTCAGCTCGAGGCGTATGACCGGCGTCGCGGGCGCTGGCGCGGCACCGGGCAGAGCCTGCCCGAAGAGGCGCTGGACAGCGAGGCCGCGTGGCGCGCGGCGCTGTCGGATCTGCGCGTGGCGCGCGATATCGAGCTGGACGGGACATGGTTTCCGGCGGTGGTGCTGGAGACCGACGATCAGTCGATGCGCATCGGCATCGAGGGTGTCGAGGGCGTGCAGGAGGTGCCGCGCAGCGACATCGCCTGGCTGCCCGATGATTTCCAGGAGACCTTTGAGCGCGGCGCGGTCGTGCATGTCCGTCGGGTTCTCGACGACGAGGGCGCCTTCGTCAACTGGAGCCTGCGGCAAGTGCCCGAGGTACAGGGCGCGTTCATGGCGATGGATGTCAACACGGGTCGCGTGATCGCCATGCAGGGGGGATTTTCCTACCAGGATTCGGTGTTCAACCGCGCGACGCAGGCGATGCGGCAGCCTGGCTCGTCGTTCAAACCCTTCGTCTACGCCGCCGCGCTCGACAGCGGCTACAGCCCCGCGACCATCATCATCGACGCCCCCATCGAGATCGACACACCGCAGGGCCTGTGGCGGCCGCGCAACTCGTCCAACAAATTCTATGGACCGACGCCCCTGCGCACCGGCATCGAGCGGTCGCGCAACCTGATGACCATCCGCCTCGCGCGGGAGGTGGGCATGGACATCGTCGCAAGCTATGCCGAGCGGTTCGGTGTCTACGAGAACATGGGCACGTATCTCGCCAATGCACTGGGTTCGGACGAGACCACGCTCTACAACATGGTGGCGGCCTACTCGATGTTCGCCAATGGCGGTGAGCGGGTCCGCCCCAGCCTCGTGGACCGGGTGCAGGACCGCTATGGCCGCACGCTCTATGCCCAGGACACGCGGACCTGCGTGGATTGCGACGACGCATACCTGCCGCCGGGGCGGGGGCCGCGTATCGTGTCGGACCGCGAGCGGGTGATGGACCCGATCACCGCTTATCAGCTCACCTCGATGATGAAGGGCGTGGTGGATCGTGGCACCGCCTCTGGCGTGATCGACCTGCCGGTGCCGGTGGCGGGCAAGACCGGCACCACCAACGACGCGCGCGACGTGTGGTTCATCGGCTTCACCAGCAACATCGCGGCGGGCTGCTATATCGGCCATGACCAGCCGCGGGGTCTCGGACGGGGGGCCTATGGCGCGTCGATGTGTGGGCCGGTGTTCCAGGAGTTCATGACACAGGCGGTGGAGAAATTCGGCGGCGGGCCTTTCGAGGTGCCACCAGGTGGGCAATTCATCAAGATCGACCGCTATAGCGGTGCGCGCCTGCCCGATGACGCCGCCGGGGCCAACGTGGTGGCCGAGTATTTCCGCGACGGCGAGGAGCCTGTCTTCGGCGTGAGCTTCGACGGCGGTTTCGCGATGGGCAACGATCTCGACCTCTACCAACCCGGCGAGCGCGAGGTGATTGAAGATATCACCACCTCAACCGGCGACAAGGCGCAGGTCGGCGGCAAGGCAACGTTTGGCTCGATGAGTTCCGGCGGCCTCTACTGACAGGGCGGCTTGTGGGCTTGAGGGGACATTGCCGTGAGCCGTGTCATCGTATGTCCGCGGGCAGGCGATCCAACGGTTCTTCAGGGCACTTTATTTCTGATTTCCCGAAAAACATGCAATCGGTGCGCTAGCTTAGCCAAATCGCCTGTCCGGGGGGCGGACATGCGATGGCGCGGCGGCCTTCGGCCTTGAATCCGCGCCGGGACCA
>NZ_JBSXOE010000031.1:0-46745 GCF_056859295.1 Roseovarius sp. B-10
GACCAGATCGATCCCCCATTCCGCACATGCCGACCGAAAGGCATGCGACCGGAAATCGCGCCCGTTATCGACGTGGATGCTATGCGGTTTACCCTGCGCGGGCCAAGGAACATTGCACACCAATTCCGCCAGAAGTTCCGCTTTGGGGGCTACAGCCTGTGTCAGGCAAAGCGCCACTGACAGACGCGAAGGTGCCTCGAGAGAGGTGTAATATCCGGTCACCATCCGCGTTGCGACGTCGATCGCCAGCGTGACCCAAGGCCGCCCAATTGGTTGGCGTTCAAAACTGTCGACGAGAATGATGTCCGCAGGCGTATGGTCGATTTGCACGACCTCCAGTGGCCGGTTTGCCTTGTTGTCGCCTACGACCGGCGCAAATTTCTGGCGGGCCGCCTTTGCGCCTTCGCGTGCCTTGGCAATTGCGCGGGCGTCCATTGCATCCAGCCTGCGCTGAACCGTCCGACGCGTCGGCGGTTGCAAGCCCTGCTGCCAGCACGCGCTGCGGATTTCTGTCACGACGCGCGACAGGCTTGGACGTTCCCGCCGTAAGAAATAACGGCGAAGATGTTCTTCGATCACCGCTTCCACCTTGCCGGATATCAAGGTTGTACCAGTCGGGCGGCCCCGTTTCCGAGAAGCCAGCGCGCTGGTGCGCCACCCTCTTCGGCCAGACGCTTTATCCAGCGCCAGACAGTCGCCCTGCTGACACCAAGCTCCCAAACGGCGTCATTGATGCCACTTTCCAGACTGCCAGTTCCTTTGAGATATGCCTGAACAAGCGGACGCAGTACAGCAGCCCTGCGCGCCTCTTCAGCACCAAGGGCAACTGACTCTTCGTCATCATTTTCCATCGACATTTGCCGCAAAAACCTGTGAACCCTGTCTCAGGTTTAAGGGCAAAAATATCGGAATTAAAGACAAAATCTCATATTTAAGGGCAAAGGGTGGCCGTTGATTTCGTTGGATTTCTCATCTCACAATTAAGGGCTACGCGACAACCGGTCAGCGACCTGTTCCGCCTGCCGCGCCCCTTGCCGGGCAGCCTGGGCGTAGAGACCGCAGCGATCTCTGCTGATCACTTCCACCTCGGGATGTCGCTTCAGCCAGTTGGTGCAGGTGACGACGTCTCGATCCTCGAGAATGTCGATGACCACGCGACGCTCCAGATCGACAATGATCGTGCCGTAGGTTTGCGACTTCCGCCAGCTCCAGTCGTCGATCCCGATGACCGTCGGCGGCTCGGCGGTGCCTTGAGCACACTTCTTCAGCTGCCTGAGCACCGTGTCATCGCTGACCCCAAGGCCCAAACGGTGCAAGAGCCGCTCGGCAGGCCGCCCGCCGGTCGCATGCCCAAGATGGCTGACAATCTCCCCGACACGCGAGGTGCGCCGCGCAAAAGGACGCGCAACCGAGACGGTCTGGTCCGAGAAAGTCCGGCGCGGGCAAGCGGGAGCCAAACATCGCCAACGGCAAACCGCGAGATCAACCGTTACCTCGTCTCCATGCGCGGGATAATCCTGCAGCCGCCGACTACATGGATGGAAAAGTCGTCGGGTCTAGGATTTCCACGCACAAGGCCAAGCCGTCTGGATCGAACTAAGGGTTTGTTGATGCCGATGCTCAATTCGGATTGTAGCCATTCAAGTGCCTCAGACAACCGTATAGCTCTATCGTTCGGGGGGCAAGCATACCGGCAACCCCCGCGCACCGCATCTTTGCGACCATTACGCGCCCCGCCGTACCGTCAGAAGAAAAACCGGTGTTAGCACAAGCAGGAAGAGGACCGTATAGGCTGCCGCTACCCTGATTTCGAGATTGAGAAAACTTTCGAGCAGTCCCACTCCGACCGGATGACTGCCCGCTGAGGCGAGGAAAAGCGACCCGTTGATCTCAGCAAATGACATGATGAAGGTCATCGACCAGGCCAGCAGGATCGCATTGCGCAGATTGGGCAGGATCACGCGGGTAAAGATCGCCCAATCAGACGCGCCGAGCGTACGCGCCGCTGCGGCAAGTGTCGGCGCATCAAGTGCCATCATGGCTGTCATCACCGGCCAGACCACAAACGGAAAGGTCCACACAAGGTGAGCCAGCATAAGGATTTCCCAGCTTCCGATCAAGCGCGGCCAGGCAAGGACCAGACCCATCGCCACGATCATCGGCGGCAGCACTATCGGCATGCTCACGATGGCCTTGACCAGAACCTGCCCGCGCCGCCCGCCCTGCGCGAGGCGCACACCAAGCGGCACCCCGAGCAAAAGATTGATCGTGCTCACACCGATGGCGAGAAACAGGCTGAAGCCGATCTCACCCTGCGCCGTTGACCAGATCGTAGCATAGGCGTCGAGCGAGAGACCCGAAAGGCCCCGACTGTCCCAACGGGCTGTGAACGACCCAATCGCGAGAAAGAGGAGCGGTATCAGTAGCAGCCCCGCCGGAGACCAGACGAGAACCGGCTCGACCCAGGCCCAAAAGCGTTCGGCTCGCGCTCCGGCGCGCTGCCGTCGCCGGGTCGGGATCGCGTACATGCCGGCCGAGGCGGTCATGACCGTCCCGGAAGGCTGAGCAGAGGCGCGGCCGCACGGTCGCGGTGGCCCGGCGGCAGGTTGAGATGCAGAACATCGCCATCCCGCAAGCCGGTGGCCTTGGGCAGATCGACGGTCACGCTTGTTCCGTCCGCCGTCAGCCCCATCACCCGTAACCGATCGCCAAGATAGAGCTGCCGCCCAACAGTGATCGTCAGATCGGCGCGCGCGGCGTTCTCGGCAAGGCGCAGATCCTCGGGCCGCAGGATAGGCCCGGTTCCACCTTCGCTCGCTGCATCGAACAGCGTGTTGACCGCGCCGAAAAACGCCGCCACCTCGATATGGGTTGGTCGGTCATAGAGATCGCGCGGCGTGCCCTCCTGCAGGATACGTCCACCCGAGAGCATGACGATCCGGTCGGCGAGAACGAAGGCATCGGCCTTGTCATGGGTGACGATGAGCGTGGTGATGTCGAGAGGCTCGAGCAGCGCGCGCAATTCGGAGCGGATATCGTCGCGCAGGACCGGATCGAGCGCAGAAAGCGGCTCGTCAAGCAAGAGGATATCAGGCTCCGTCGCCAGGGCCCGCGCCAGAGCAACGCGTTGACGCTGTCCGCCGGATAGGGCATCGACACCGCGATCGGCAAAGCTGTCCATCCGCACGCGGGCAAGCGCCGTCATGGCCCGCTCATGACGCTCGGCACGTTTCATGCCGCGCATACGCGGCCCGAAGGCCACATTGTCGCGCACGTTCAGATGCGGGAATAACGCAAAGCTCTGGAACACATAGCCGATATTGCGCTCGGCCGCGTCAAGCGGCGTGACATCGCGCCCGTCAAAGAGGATGCGCCCGGCACTCGGTTCAAGCAAGCCTGCAATGATGTTGAGCAAGGTCGTCTTACCCGAGCCCGACGCGCCAATGAGCGCCGTCACACGCCCTGGCGCGAGAACCAGGTCGATCCCCTCGAGCACCGGTTTGTCGCCGAACCGTTTTTCAATCCCGTTCATCGTGATGGTCATGTCTGTCTTCCTCTCTCAAGGGTCAGGTGGCGTCGGTCTGCGTGTGAAAGGGCGTCGCGCGTCCAACAAGAAGCCGCAGTACGCCCGCCAACGCCAAAGCGACAATCAACAGCAGGATCGCCATGGCCGCGGCATTTCCAAAGTTGAGAAAGCCGGTGAATTCCCGGTAGATGACCGCGGGAAAGATCGTGACCGAGCGCGCGATCAGCAAGGCCGGCCCGAAGGAGGCCATCGCCAGAAGGAAGGAAAAGACCGCCGCCTCGATCAGCGCCGGGCGCAGGATCGGCACCACGACCAGAAACGTCACCGCAGGACCGCGCCCCCCCAGCGTGCGTGCCGCTGCCGGCAGGCCCGGATCCATCTTGGCGATCGCCTCGGCCAGAATGAGGGCCGAGCGCGGGATCTGAAAGCTCAGGTAAGCGACGCCGAGACCGAACGCCGTGAAGGCCAGGCCGCGCGTGGCCTCGGTGCCCAGAAGCCATGCTTCAAGCAGGGCAAGCACGCCGGCATTGCCCATCAGCACGATCATCAACATGCCGTAGATGATACCGCCGAAGGCGAAGTTGATCTGGCTGAGGGTTTGCAGGAAATGCGCCCCCGCCCCGTTGCGCCCGATCCGCCAGGCCAGGGGCAGAGCCCACGCCGTCGCGATGAACGAGGTCACAAGGCAGAACATCACGGTCTCGGCCAGCGCCTGCATGAAGTAGCCGCTCGCAAAGACCCGGCGATAGACATCAAGCGTCGGCGCGCCACTCTCGCCGGTCAGGCTGACGAGGATCACAGTTGCCAGCGGATAGGCCAGGCCGAGGGCGAATATGCCCAGCAGGGCTATGGTCGTTACGATCATGAAGGCGCGCATGGCAAAGACCCCGGTCGGTCAGATTGGAAAAGGGGCCGGGGGCAGGCAAGCCGCCCCCGGCGCGATGGTTCAGCTTCCCGCCAGACCGATTTCGCTCAGCGCAGCCTTGACATCGCCGCCTTGCAGCACGGCAGCGGTGAAGGCGCGTTTGAGATTGCCGACATTGGCGGCGGCATGGGGGATGTCCACAGGCACCTGACGGGCGATCTCGGGGAAGGCATCCGACATCTCCGCCGGGATCGCACTGGCGATGACAGGCCGGAAATAGGAGCGCGCGATGATTTCCTGTGCCTCGTCGCTCAGCACCCAGTTCAGGAAATCGGCGGCCTTCTCGGGTTCGGGGGCACCTTTGGCAAACCCCATGCCGAGCGGCACCGCCGCCACACCTTCCGAGGGAACGACCACATCGACCGGCGCGCCATTGGCCCTTTCGATCAGGATGTTGCCCTCGGCATCAATGGTGATCGGGCATTCGCCTTGCGCCAGACGCGGTGCCACGATCTCGGTGCGGTAGCTGTGACCGTTGTCTTGGAACGCCTTGAGAAAGTTGAAGCCCGTGGTGAAATCGTCAGGCGTGCCGCCCAGGATCGCATTCATCGAATACATGAACACCGAGGCAGTGCCCGACCAGGTCGGATCCATCGAACAGGCAAGCCCCTTGTATTTCGGGTCGAGCAGATCGGCCCACGAGGTCGGCAGCGGCAGGCCGCGACGTTCCAGGACGTCCGTATTCACGCCGATCACGATATTGGCGGTTCCGACGCCCCACCAATAGTGTTCCGGGTCGCGCAGGTCTGCGGGGATCTCGTCAAAACGCGCAACCTTGAGCGGGGCAGTGACGCCGGAAGCCTTGGCCTCAGAGGCGATGTCGAGCGACCAGAACGCCGCATTGGCGATCGGGTTTGCCGCCTCGAGCTTGAGCGCGGCCAGCGCGGTGCTCGATCCGTTCTTGAGGTCGAGCGTGGGGCGAATGCCGGTCTTGGCCTCATAGGCCTCCACCAGACCGGCCCAGTTCATGTATTTGCTGGGCAGGTCATAAACGGTCAGTTCTTCGGCGACGACAGGGCCGGTGATGGCCAGCGTCAGCGCGGTGCAGGTCGCGGTAAGAAAGTTTTTCATGATATCCTCTAGCAGCGGTTGGTTGGGGTTTTCTCGAACCGGCGGTCCTCGTAAACGAGGTCTCCGGCCAGGAAGGTCCGGCGCACGACCGGATGGCCGAGCCGGGTCGAGACCTGTGCCAGATCGCCCCGCAAGCCGGGGGCGATGGCACCGCGATCAGTTAGGCCAAGTGCTGCGGCAGGGCCGCTGCTGACCAGCCGGATCGCGTCAAAGAGATCGGGGATATGTCCGTCCTGAACGAGTTTGAACGCGCCACAGACCAGCGCAGGCGGATAGTAGTCCGAGCAGATCGCATCCAATGCGCCCACTGCCAGCGCCTCGATCAGGTTCAGGTTGCCGCTGGCCGAGCCGCCGCGCAGCAAATTAGGACCTGCCATGCTGACAAACATACCCAAGGCGTGGGCGCGCTCTGCCGCCTCCAGACGGACGGGCATTTCCGACAGGCGACCACCTAATGCGTACCATGCCTCGGCCCGAGCTGCGCTATTGTCGTCATGCGAGGCGATGATCAGGCCAAGTTCATGCGCGCGCGCGGCGACTAGGGCTTCATGCGCCGTCTTGAGATGGGCACGCGCCTGTTTCTCGGCGACCAGCCGTTCAAGCTCGTCATCATCGGCATCGGTCAACTGCCGGTTCAGGGCCTTGTAACTTTCCAGATCAGCAAACTGCCCCTCGCCGGGCGTATGATCCATGACTGAGATCATCCGCACAACCGGATGCGCCATCGCCTCGAGCGTATAGGCTGGATCGGCAGTCACCTCGTATCGCAGGTCCACCCAGTGCTCAACCAGTAGCCGCCCCGCCGCCGCGTGATCACGGATCGCGTCCATGATCTGCCTCGAAAGCCGTTTGGAGCGGTTCTTGGCCTCGTCCTCGAAATAGGCGATGGCGTGCAGTTTCGTGGTGATCCCCCAAGCGGCGGCGTTCTTGTCGGATTGGATGAGCCCCAATTCGACCGGCATGCGCAAGGTGCCGGCACGCGGGCCAAGCGCGCCGATCTCGAATTCGATATCGTCGCCATGCAGGTCTATGCAGCCAGGGATAAGCCAATCGCCTTCGGCGTCTATCACCTGTCCGGCCCCGTCCGGTGCGCCCGCCCCCTCGCGGATGTCGGTGATGCGCCCGTCTTCAAGGCAAAGCGCCCCCTCGACAACACGATCGGGCAGAACGATCTGGGCGTTTTCAATAACAAGGGTCATAGGACAGTTTCCTCCTTGCGACAGATTGGCGTCTCGGCCATGATCCGCCCGTCGTTGATTTCGATTTCGCGATCGGCCAGCCGATCCACGGCAACGCGGTCGTGCAGCACGGCGATGGTCGAGGTGCCGGCGACCTTGAGGTCCGCCAGTAGGTCGATCACGACCTCCCGCGTCGCGGGGTCGAGCGCGGCGGTCGGCTCATCGAGGATCAGCAAACGCGGGTGCCGCATCAGCGTGAGGCCAAGATTGAAACGCTGCTTCTCGCCGCCCGAAAACGTCACCGGATAGACCGGTGCCAGCGCCTCGGGCAGGCAAAGCCGCTCGAACAGCGCCAGCGCCTCGGCCTCGGCACGGGCGCGGTCGTCATGGAGTGCCGCCTCGATCATCAGATCAAGCGCACCGACCCGCGGCACAACGCTCAGATGCTGCGAAACGTAGCCAATCTCGCCTTCGAGCAACGCGATGAGGTCGATCACCGGCAGATCGGCCAGCGTGAGCACCGTGCCATCGGCACGCCGATACCGCACAGACCCCCCGGTTGGTCGGTTGTAATGCAGCAAGGTCTTGATCAGCGTCGATTTCCCTGCGCCCGTGCGCCCCGTGAGCGCCAGAAACTCGCCTTCGGCAAGGGCAAAAGACACATCATTGAGCGCCACGATTTCGCGCGCGCCAAGAAGATGCAAGGTGAAGGTCTTGCTGAGGTTTGCCACCTCCAGAACGGGGGGGCATGTCATAGTGCGGAACTCACCAATAGTTGGGTATAGGGGGCTTGGGGGTCTTCCATGAGTTGCGTGACCATGCCGCTTTCCACGACGCGGCCCGCCTTGAGCACAATCGCACGCCGCGCCAGAAGCCGCAGAACGCCCCAGTCATGGGTCACGAGGATCACCGTCAGGCCAAGCTCGCGTTGCACTTTGCGGATGAGATCGAGCGTGCGCGCCTGCACCGAGAGATCGAGGCCGGTTGTCGGCTCATCAAGCAAAAGCACTTGCGGACGGTTGGCCAATGCGCGCGCGATCTGCACCCGCTGGCGCATCCCGGCGCTGAGCGTCATGGTCTCGACATCCATCCGGTCGCCCAGTTCCATGTGATCTAGATGGCCATGCGCGCGGCTGCGCATCCTCCCGATATGCCGCTCGCCTGCGGCTAGCATCCGCTCGATCACGTTGCCGCCCGCGCTCATGCCCATCATCAGCGCGCGGCGCGGGTTCTGATAGACGATCCCGAGATCGGAATTGCGCAGCGCGCGCCGCTCCTCGGCAGAGGCATCGTGGAGCGGCTGCTTCCCTTCCCGCCAACCGTTGTAATAAATCGCGCCTGACGTCGGCTCGGCGCGGAAATCGAGCATGTCGATGAGGCTGGTCTTGCCCGCGCCGCTTTCACCGACAATGCCGAAAATCTCGCCCGGCCAAACCTCGAAGGACACATCGCGCAGCGCCCAGACCGCGCCGCAGACCGGGCAGACGGCACTTTGGGTCGTGGCCTCCATCGCCGGGCAATTCCCCGCGCAGGGTCGCGCGCCGTGGCGCAGCGACAGGTTTTCGACCCGGATCACAGGGTTTGCCATGTCATGTCCTCCAGCGTTTCACCGCGGCATTTGCGGCACCAGGCACTGTCTGAACAGGTCCAGGTCATCTCGCCGTCCGGCCCGAGCGCAGGGGCGAGAAAGCTCTCGGTCGAGCCGCATAGACGGCAGGATCGCCCGGTCTGATCCTCGACGCGGAACGGATGATCCTCAAAGCCCAAGGGCTCTACCGTGGTATCGGGCGGGATGGCGTAGATGCGCTTTTCCCGGCCGGCGCAGAAGATGAAGAGCGCCGGCGAATGATCGAGCTTGGGCAGATCCCAGCGTGGCACATGGGTGGGATCAAGCACATAGCGCCCCTCGATCATCACCGGATAGCGCCCGCCGATCATGATCTCGCCATGGGCGATGACGCTTTCATAGAGCCTGAGCCAAAGCTTGCTGTAATCCCTCTCGGCGTGCATCTGCCGCGCAACCGCCTCGGAGCGTTCGAAAAACCGCAACGCATCGGGAAAGGCGACCTGAAGGATCACGATCTGATCCTCGCGCAATGGCACCTCCGGCACCTTGTGACGGGTCTGAATGAGATCGGCACGTTCGGGATCTGTGGTGGCGACAGCCCCCGTCACCAGCCCGACCATGCGCCGCAGGTTGACGGCGTTCACCGTCTCGTCATCGCCCTCGTCGATGATCTTGTAACGGTCATCGGGGCCGATCAGCGACAGCGTGACCTGCAATCCGCCCGAGCCATAGCCTCGCGCAATCGGCACCTCCTCTGAGACATAGGGCACCTGATATCCGGGAATGCAGACTGCACGCAGCACCGCAAGCCGGACCGAGGCCTTCATGAACTCGTCCAGATAGGCAAAGGGCCAGGGCGCATCCCAGGCCCCGGTCGTGAAACGCTCGGTCATTCTCCGGCCTCCATGGGTTCGGTTTCGGGCGTCGCCACGGTGTCGCCGACAGCGTTCCGCCTGGTTGCATTTGCCGCGCTCATCCGATCCATCACCGAAGCGAAGAGCATGTAATGCGGCTTTTTCAGATGCTCGACAAAGCCGAGGCTCTCGACACCGTCGCAATGGTAGAGCACGAACTCGGTATCGTCGGACGGTCCGCCCTCTTCCGCGTCTCCCTCTTCGAGACTGCCATCGAGAATCGACATGGCGATGGCGCGCTCTTCCTGTTGACCGAGCGCCGCGCCGAAGCCGAGCGCCAGACGCAGCCCATCCTCATCATCACCGCTGGTCGAGATCGTGCCCACGCCGGAGATGATCGCATCAACCTGCGTGACAGGCACCTCGCCGATGTCCACGTCGAAATCCCATATTGGGTGACTCAGCCGCACGGGCACATGGCCGACGCGCAATTCACCGAGGGTGGGGTGCGAATGGCCATAGCCACGCAAAGAGGAATAGGCGAGGCCGATCAGCATCCCGCTCTCGCCTCGGGCCAGCGCCTGCAACCGCGCCGACCGGGCTGGGCGCGGAAAGCGCATCGGTGCCATGGTGATATCGGCGGGCTCGGCCTCGGGGGCCTCAGCGGGTTGCTTGACCAGCCCAGCCTCGCGCAGCACCTCCACAACACGCAGCATCGCCGGAAGCGGAGCGGTTTGCCCGGCACCATCGGCCCCGAGCGCGGCCAAGGCCTCGGCTCGGCGCGTCTGCGGCACCTCGCGCAGCAGATCGTGACGCAGGAAATGCAGTGTATAATCGCGCGTCGGACCAAGGAACTGCCCGCCTGGCACCGATTTGAACGCCGAGGACAGCCGCCGCAACACCCGCATCCGGTCCATGTCGAGCGGTTCTGCGGTTCCCCGGCGCGGCAGGCTTACCCGCAACGCGCGCAACACAAAAGAGGCATGGATCACGTCGCCTTCGGACTGGACGATCGCCAGCGCGGCCAAGCGCGGCGCATAAAGCCCCGCCTCGCACATCACCCGATCCACCGCATGGCGCTGCGCCGACAGGATCATCTCCACCTGCTGTGCAACTTCGGGCGCGGCCTCTGGTGCGGCGCGAAATGCGCCAAGGCGCACCGCATCGAGCATTTCCTCGGCCGCCAGCATCGCCCTCGTGCCGCCACGAACAACGGTATAGCCCATCTCACTCCTCCCCGTGCGCAAGACGCACATGCCGCGGCAGCCCCGCGAGTCTGCCCGTCGTCTCATCGACAAGCAAAATGTCCACACCGAGCGGATAGTCGGCCGTGGCGGCAGCGCGAGCGGCTACGAAGCCGTCGGGCAAGCCGGTGACGCTCAGATCGCGTGTCCGCCCGCCGGCCGCGCCCCGGCTGACACGATAGCGGGGTCCGCCTTCGGCCTCCGCCAAACCTGCGACCATGACGATCAGCAAAGCCCCCTCTTCCGGGTGCAGCAGCGTGCCGCGCGGCAGGGCGGGCAGTATGATCGCGGCCCGCGCCGCCGGTGCCGCAGCAACCGTAGCGCGCTCGGGGCCGACAGGGCGCGCGCCGTCGGGGCCTGCCACGCCCGCAGCCTCGAAGGCCGGATCCAGATGCAGGCGTGTGCCGGTCGGCACGAAGGTGCGCAACAGACCGGCAAGGGCAGCATCACAGCCGATCACCCGGCCCGGATAGGCCAGCGCCGTCAGCGCGGCGCGACCCAAGGCCTGGGTCTCGAACGGGTCCGGCCCCAGCGGATTGATCTCATCTCTCACGCGTATCTCTCCCTTATCGATCAGTTGAATAGTCATTGGCGTCATAGGCCTCGACCTCGCCGCCTTCGAAATCGATCTCGGTCGCGCGCACGGCAGCCCGCTCCCTTGAATGAGCTGCGGCGCGCGCACGCTCCAGGGTGGCAAGGGCCTTGGTCAAGGGCGGCACGAGCGTCGGGTCGGCTTCGATCGCAGCAAGGATGGTGGCCCCGGCGACAGCCGCTTCATGCTCATCGCCCAACCGCAGAAGACAGGCCTTGTACGCGCCGATCTCTGCCCAGGCCTCTATTGCAAGCGCCTCGGACATGTTGAATGCACTGCGGCTGACACCATCGGTCATCTGAAGCATGACGCGCACGCGGCGCAGGCTGTGCCGGTCGGTGGTCAGGCCAAGGTCATCGCGCAGACGCAGCACGTCTTTCGCGGCACAATTCGCAAGCGTTGCATGAAACCTCGCGCGCTGTTGGTCTGTCAAATCGGGCTGGAGCATCTGGTGTGTCTTTCTTTCAGGCAGTCAGCAAAAAGGGGGATGCGGGAAAGATGGTGCCTCCCGCACTTGAAAAGGTTCGAGACCTCGGATTTTCGTTGTTAGTCGTGCGCAACCACCACGCTCTTGAGGGTTGGCAGTTTCGGCGCGGTTATGAGCGGATCAAATGACCGTCATGGGCGCGACCCTGGTGTTGGCGTCATCTGAGGCCCTCTTCTTGTTCGTTGATTTGACTGGGGAGTCTATCCAAAGCCTCCGATCCTTTGGGACGGGCCGGGCACGACGGAGTTTGCGCGGCTTCGCCAACTGCAAACTCAATCCGATCGCCGCGAAACTGACTGATGACATATTCCTGCACCTCGCCACTGGCGCGGCAGGCATTTACCCCCTTCACACGCAAGACTGGCTGGGTGCGGGGCATCCTAAGCGCAAGCGCATCCTCGCTCCTCGGCAGTCGCGTAGTGATCAGGCTCTCGATCCGGTCAAGCGTGATCCCGCCCACCTCGCGCAAGTGCCTCGTGAGCGAACCGCCTGTGTAAGTTTGCGCAGCCGTCGCCGCTGCGCCGCACAGGAAATGCAGCGACACGGCATACGCAATGTCCCCCTCGCCGCGCAAGGTCCGTAAACACAGAATCGGCGTGTCTTCAGCCAGACGCAACTTTCGCGCCACCGACTGTTCGGCCACGATATCGGCCCGATCAAGAAGCATGACCTCCGCTGTGCGTCCCGAAGCCGCAAGCCGCTCGGTAAATCGGGTGTCACGCCCGATCCCATAGACCAGTTCACGTGCCAGAATGCGCGTGCCACGTCCATGCACGCGCTCGACCAGCCCATCATCAACCAGCACATCGACCGCCCGGCGCAATGTGTGCCGATTGACCCCGAAGCGCGCCGCCAACTCGATCTCGGAGGGGAGCCAGTCATCTGCCTCATGTCGCTCGGCAATATCGGACCTGAGCGCCGCCGCAATCTGGGCCCATATGGCAATTCCCGCGTTCCTCGCTAGAGTCAGCATAAAAGTCATCCGCCTCCTGTTGTCGAGACGTGTATACGTGATTCTTATGAATATGGTGTGACATCGCATGATGCGGGGTCTCCAGACAGACGGTAGAGCCATCCGAGATTATCGACGGGGGCGGATCCGTTGTCTGGGGGAACCTTGTTTCAGTCGAAATCCGCAGCATGTGTGAAGGTTGTTCGCTGCGTTGCCGGCAACCTGTTTCAGTTTGGAAGCAATGATACTCTGAGTCGCAGGAGAGAGTCGCAGGAGAATTTTTTTCATTTGCTTCCGGAGAGTCCTATATCTCCGTCGAGGCATCAAAATAGCTGAATATTGTCGGTGACTTTTCCGGAGATGGTCGAAAAACACCGAAGTTCCCGAAAACGTCTTCCCCATTAGCATTCGCGCGCTCCGGCGAACTCTATCTGTATGCGGCGCGACCATCGTCTCTTGATGCGTTGCAGCACGGCTGACAGCGCCATTTTCAGCGCTACAGCGGTTAAACAGCTGTTTACATGTGTAAATGACCATGCGCCTGCACATCGGCGCAATGTGTATCGAGGCGATCCATTTCCATACTAGCTGCCGCCCTGCGCCCATGCGGAGCAGTCAGTTCGCGGCGCGCCACATCCGATACCGATCCTGCCCGGTCATCTCGCGGATCAAACCCCGCGCTTCCATCCAGGCAAGGTTGCGCTGGACGGCGGCGCGACTGGCACCAGTCAGAGCCTCGGCCATCGGGGCGGAGACGAGTGGCCATTCGGTTAGAACAGCGCACAAGGCCGGGGGCGTGCGGCCCGAGAGCGGGGTCATCTCGGTTTCTGCCCGCGCTGACCATGCCTCGATATCGTCAAGGTGCCGCATTGCGGTCAGGCAGGCGGTCTCCATCCCGTCAAGCCAGCGCGCCAGACGGTCAGCGGGTGGGCCGCCGGCGCGCAGCCCCCCTGCCCCGCCCATGGCCAGAGGCGCAAAGACTGCGCCTCTCTCCTCGCTGGCCGCGATCCGCGCGGCCGTGACTGCCGCTTCCATTCGATCGCCCTGCTGCCCGAGGCCCGCGAGGCTCCAAAAGTGAAAGCCCACGCAGGCGCGAGTTATAGTGTGAAGATCGGCGGCTTGTGCCATCAGGCCTAGCCAACCGCCCGCACGGCCCGCGAAAGACTCGGCTTCATCTGCCATGTTCTCAGGATCGCGGCGGTCGAGGAAGCCAGACAGGTCCACCTCTGGGCCTGGCCCGCCTGTCAGACGACGTACCGCCCAACCAACCCGCGCGAGTGCAGCGGTGTCGTCTTGCAGGCCGGAAATGCGCATGGAAATCCAGAGCGCCAGCCGATCCGGGCCGATGCGGTCTCCCGCGAACCAGCTGAGATCAGCAGCCTCGATCAGGGCAAGCCTGTGCCGCCAGCCTTCCGGGCTGCGCTTCAGGCGGTCGTCCAGCGCGCCGACGCGACCGGCCACACGGGCAAGACGCGCGGCATGACCCGCCTCTGCCTTCCGCCAATCGTCGAGGACCTCGGTTTCACGCGGTTCGTCCCGCGGTCCGGGCGGCAGATAATCCGGTTCCTCTTCCATGGGACCGGGCAGAACATTTTCTTCACCATTTCAGCACATGATTATTACGTGATTTCTGGATGATACGGGGTAAGCACACATCATTTTTCAGCTTAAGGCTTCAATTTTGGCTACGTATTTCAGCAAGTGGCCGCCCTGTTGGCGCATGACCCAGCCGGTCTCGGAAGTTTCATATCGATGACGTCCGGCGAAGCGCATGCCTCGGATGAAGCGTGGGCCAAGGCGACGCGTACCGCGCGCGAGTTGGACCGGATTCTTGACGGAGCGGCGCCGGTGCGTGAGGCCGTGATGCGCGCGGCATCCGAGCTGCGGCTCTCGACACGCCAAGTCTACAACTATCTGGCGCGGTATCGGGAAGAGCGCAGGGTATCGTCCCTTCTGCCGCGAAGGAGTGGAACAAGACAACCAAGGATCAACCCCGCAGTCGAGAACATCATCGCGGTGACCCTGCGGGAGATGTGGTTGCGCCCGGAGCAGCCGGACCTTGCACCGATCGTTGAAGAGATCCGCACCCGCTGCGCAGAGGAAGGGCACACTCCACCCGCCTATGTCACTGTCGCCCGGCGGATCCCCATTCTGTTCGCCCCGGAAGAAATTGCCCGCCGCCGCCTGTCGGATGGTAAACACCTGCACCGGCTGAAGCCGCGACCGGGCTACATCCGGGCTAACCACGCGCTCGACGTTGTCCAGATCGATCACACGCCGGCAGACATCCAATTTGTTGAGGTGATTGATGACCACGGTGTCTTCGTTGGTCGTCCCTATCTGACCATCGCTGCAGATGTGGCCACGAGCGCGATCATCGGCTTCTGCCTGACCCTCGAGCGGCCGTCACGACTGTCTGTCGCGCTTTGTCTGGCGCACGCGATGTGCTGCAAGATTGACTGGCTGGCAGAACGCGGTATCGATCATGCCTGGCCGATGCACGGTCGCCCGAAGCAAATCGTCGTCGATTCCGCCAAGGAGTTCCAGAGCAGCACCTTCAGCAGAGGATGCGCGGACTATGGCATCGCCATACGCATGCGGAACAAGGGCACCGTGCATCGGGGCGGAGTCGTGGAACGCCTGCTTGGGAAAGTGAACACCGCGCTACGCGCCTTGCCCGGCAAGACGGGGCGTTCCATCGCGGATCGGGGCGACTATGCCTCGGAAGCGCGGGCACGGCTCAGCTTCGCGGATCTTGAACGCTGCATCGCGCTCGCGATCATCGACCACAACCTGAGCCAGAATGCGCGCAGGCTGACCGTTCCGGCGAAAGAGTGGGAAGATCGGTTCCAGCCGAAGGACCGGCCTATCGATGCGCCTGTCGATGTGCTGCTGAATTTCCTGCCACGCAAGACGCGGAAAATTTCACCTCAGGGCATCAGTCTCTTCGCCATCGACTATTTCGAGCCCTGGCTTGGCCCGCTGGTTGCGCGTCGTGACCGGCTGGAGCCGCTCGATCTGTGCTATGATCCTCGCGACATCAGCCATGTCTACGTCAAGGATCCGGATACGCAGGCCTGGCGGCCGGTCAGGCGACGGGACGGACTGGCCGAGCCGATCACGCTTTGGCAGCACCAGGCGGATCGACAGCAGCGGCGTGAAATCCAGCGGCGCCCTGTGCAGGAGGCATCAGCCATCCGACGCGAAATCGCAGCCACTGCTGCCGCCGCCAAAACCCCCAAAAGCCGGTTGAAGGAGATGACCCGCGCCCGGCATGCCACCGAGGCAAAGAAGCCTTATGCCGACTTCGCCGCGCCTTCCGTCCCGACCCAAGAAAAGCTCGATCCGGATCGCCCTCGGCGGGTCTTCCCTGTCGAGGATTGGTAGGGTGCCGGATCACCTCATGCCCGCCATAATCCCGCTCTTGCAGGCCGATGACGCAGTGCGGATCGCCCATGTTCGCGCGCCGCGCTGGATCAGCCATCCGGCCGCCGGCGCGGCGCATGACGCGATGCGACTGCTGCTCGAGCGACCGCCATCGCTGCGCCCACGCGGTTTGCTGCTTGCCGGTCCCTACCACAACGGCAAGACCATGATCGCCGAACGCTTCGCCATCGAACATGGGGTCTGCTCCGGCTGGGGGCAGAATGACACCCTAAGGCCGGAGATCACCTGGTTTTCCATCTGTATTCGCCCGTGAGCAGGATATGCGCCCATCCGAGTGGCGAGATGTGCGCCAAGAGTTGGGGCGAACAGTCGAGGCCGGTGCCCTTTCGGGCTGCGACTGCGTGGCCAAGATGCTTGGTGTTCCAATATATGATAATTGAGGCAAGCAGGTTCAGCCCTGCCATGCGGTAATGCTGCCCTTCAGAAGTTCGGTCTCGGATTTCGCCCTGGCGACCGATACGGAGGGCGTTTTTCAGCGCATGATGCGCCTCACCCTTGTTCAGGCCGATTTGTGCGCGGCGCTGCATGTCGGCGTCCAGCACCCAGTCGATGATGAACAGTGTGCGCTCGATCCGCCCGATCTCCCGTAAGGCAACAGCCAGTTCATGCTGGCGCGGGTACGAGGCGAACTTCCGCAGGAGCTGACTGGGTGGCATGACACCTGCCGCCATTGTGGCGACGGCGCGTAAGATGTCCGGCCAGTTTTCCGTGATCAGCGTTTCTCTGATCTTACCGCCAACCAGCCCGCGGATTTCCTTCGGCGCGGCGACGGGGTCGAAGAGATAGAGCCGTTTTGACGGTAGGTCACGGATGCGGGGAACGAAGCGATAAGACAGGAGCGCGGTCGCCGCAAAGACATGATCCGTGAAGCCGCCGGTGTCGGCGTATTGCTCTTTGATCTTCTTCCCCACCTCGTTCATCAGCAGGCCATCCAGGATGTATGGGGCCTCGTTGACGGTCGCAGGGATATTCTGTGTGGCAAACGGGCCGAACTGGTCGGAGACATGGGTGTAGGCTTTCAAACCGGGCTCCTGTCCATACTTCGCGTTGATGAGGTTCATCGCCTCTCCATGCCGCGTAGTTGGAAAGAACTGACCATCGCTTGAAGCGGTCATACCGCCGCCCCAGAACTGCGCCATCGGTAAACTGGCCTGGGCCTCGATCACCTTGGCGAGCGCCCTGTTGATGGCATCGCTTTCAACATGCCACCGGGACAAGCGCGAGAGTTGGAAGTAGTCATGCGAACTGGTCGCCTCGGCCATCTTGCTGAGGCCAAGGTTCAATCCCTCGGCTAGCAGCACGTTCAGCAACCCGATGCGATCCTTGCAGGGAACGCCGGTGCGCAGATGCGTGAAGGCTTCGGTGAAGCCGATATCGTCATCAACTTCCTGCAGCAGATCGGTGATCCGAACGGCAGGCAGGCGGCCATAGAGATCAAGCACCATGCCATCAGCATCCGCCGGGATTGCTGCCGTCAAACGATCAATCTTGAGAACGCCGTTCTCGATTGAACCGCCGGGAATCGCGCCAGCTCTCGCAGCTTTGGCCAAACGCTTCATACCTTCTTCCAGCCTTGCCTTGCGATCATCGAGCCAGGTCTCAGGTTCGAATGGCATCGTCAGGCGAGGGCACGCCTTGGCTGTTTCTATCGGTACCAAAGCCTGTTTCAGATCAGCGTAACGCCGGGAGTGGGGCAGCCAGATATCGCCGGATCGGAAGGCTTCGCGAACCTGGAACAACACGGCGACCTCCCAGAGCCGATCGTCACCCGGGTCCTCAGCGTTGAGGTGTCGATGCCATTTCGAGGTTCGGCGCAAGAAGCCAACCTGACGGGGCGCATCAGTTTGATCCTGGGCGATAATTTTTGTCGCTTGCATCAAGGGCGCCGCCACCGGGGCGGCGCAGATATCGAGCGCCCGCAGCATTCTTGGGGCATAGCGCCGGAACCGGTGATATCCATGAACAACATGAGACAGGGCGTCAGCCGCCATCGTGTCAGTCAACTCGGCCGCGGTTGTCACCATACGTTCGAGGTGAGACCAGCCACACGCAACTTCGACGGCGGCATCAAGGGACACGCCATCTGCCTTTGCCTCCAGCAGGGCAGCACCGAGATCCTTGAAAGAACGTAATGTCTCACGCAGCGAAGATCTGGCATCCGCGATGCGCGCGTCGGATAACCTTTTCGCATCGCGCCAAGTCTTGCCAACGATCCGGTCATGGGTCTCGATCACGGCATCGGCAATGGCCGCCTTCCATTCCACAGCGCAGACGGCAAGGATCGCCAGGCGCCGGTCACTCGTGATGTCGCGCAATCCGTCGGCAAAGTAGCGCTCGCCCTGGCGGCGCAGGCGGGTGATCCGATGTGGTGGTACATCGACCAGAATGTCCGGTGAGAGGCCCAGGCCCTGCAAAAACTCTAACCTGTCCAGAAGCCGCGATGCGCCCGCCGAGTTGCCGCCCACTTCAAAGCGCCGAAGCCAGATGAACCGGGTGACATTGCCATCCACGATCTCGGTCAATAGCGAGTCTAGCTGGTCCTTGATCCGGTCATCAAGTTTGGCGGTGATCCGGCTTTCAATCCGGCGTTCTGCCGACACCAGAGCATCTGCGCACAGCCGCTCGATGACAGAGATGCCGGGTAGGATCACCTGCGACCGGCGGCACTCTTCGACAAATCGGCGCGCCAGGTCTTCGTTGGATCGGGCAGTTTCAGCCTCATTCTCGAGCCAAGCCTTGAGGCTGCGAGCGCCTTGGCCAGAGAACATCTTGAAGCCGTAAACCTGGCGCAGGGCGTGCAGGTGCTGCTGACGGGTTTGGCGACGTGCGGCATAGGGTAAGACATCGTCGCCGGTCAGGCCCAACTGGGCCGCGATGAAGCGCAAGACCTTTTCCGGGATGACTTCGCCAGATGACAACAGCCGCCCGGGATAGCGTAGGGCACAGAGCTGTAGGGCAAAGCCGATCTTGTTCTCCGGCCGTCGCCGTTCGTTGATGTGTTCGATATCGTCGTCTGCCAGCGTGTAATGCCGTAACATCAGGGTCTCATCAGTCGGCAGATCGAAAAGCGCCGAACGCTGGCGCTCGGTCAGAATGGACCGTCTTGGCATGTTGGTTTGTCCTTGTTAATCAGATGTCTGTTCGGGACACATCTCGCACTAGCAAAATCAATGACTTGCAAGGCCAAATTCCATGGAGGTTCAACTGGGACAGCGTGCAGCCATCTATGCCAGAGTTTCCACCGCCGATCAGTCGTGTGACAGGCAGGTGATGGAACTGACTGCTTTCGCAGAACGCGGTGGTTATAAAGTGATCGGTGTCTTCAAAGAAACGGCCTCGGGTGCATCCGCCAATCGTTCCGCCCGGAACCGAATTCTCGACCTGGCTCAGGCACGGCAGATAGATGCCATCCTCGTCAGCGAGCTGTCCCGATGGGGCCGCTCCACGCAAGATTTGTTGGACACTTTGAACAAGCTGGCCGGCTGGAAGGTTTCAGTCGTTGCCATGAGTGGTATGACTTTCGAACTGGACACGCCGCATGGCCGGATGATGGCGACCATGCTGGCAGGTATTGCCCAGTTCGAACGTGACCTGCTCAGCGAACGCGTCAAATCTGGTCTTGCCGCAGCCCGGGCGCGCGGCAAGAAGCTTGGGCGCCAACCCGGACAACGGCCGAAATCCGACAAGCTTGCACCCACGGTCATCCAAGCTGTGGCCGAGGGTCGCTCATACCGATGGATTGCACGTGATCTCGGCATAAGCAAAAACACCGTGCTCGACATAATGAAACGACATAGAGAAAACACTTAGGGTGTCATTCTGCCCCCAGCCGGAACAGACCCCAACATCTGCGTACCGCCGACCAGCAAAAGGTGTGGGTGATCCAGACCCGGGAAGGTGCAGGCCTGTCGCATTTCTATGCCAGCATCCTGTCCGGATTGCGCGCGCCACAAGCCGCGGGCTGGCGCAGCCTGTCCCGCGCCGGCGATCAGGTCGATCATCTTCTGGAGCGCCTGAAGCCGCGCCTTTTGATCTTCGACGAGTTCCACAGCGCATTGCGCGGGCGGCGCCAGGATGTGAAGGCCATCTTCTCGTTCTTGCGGCGGATCGCACGGGTGCATGACATCTCACCAGTCCTTGTCGGCGAAATCGCGATCTACGATGCGGTGCATGACACCGACGAAATGGGCTCACGTTTCGATACGATCCCCATTCCACGATGGCCGTATGACGAGGAATTCGCGACGCTTCTCGACAGCCTGGAAGCCAGTCTGCCGCTCGCCGACACCTCCGATCTGTCGCGCGAACCCTTGGCGAAGATCATCCATGATCTGTCAGAGGGGCTGATCGGCGAGGTTGTCGAGATCGTCACCCGTGCCGCAGTGGCGGCAATCTCGCGCGGTGAGGGCCGGATCACGGGCGCAACCCTGTGGGACCTCGGCTATGTGCCTCTCTCGAGGCGCCGTAATTCCGCTTTGCGTCACGATATGACATGAGGTTTGGGCCGACCGAGATATCCGTCACATCTGCAGAGCGGTATGAAAGTGTGGCGGGAAGCCGTTGGCCAGTGAGCATTATGCCCGCACCAGGTGAACTTCTGTCGAGTTGGCTGCACCGCCTCGCCTACGCGAACGGCATACCTCCGCACTATTTTGGCACGCTTCTCGGAGCGCCGGGTGAGAACTGGTCGGCGCGGCTTGATCGGGCGTTGCCCGATCGCATCCTGCAGTTTCTGCGAGAGCATACCGGCATACCCGTGGAAGACATCGCGGCTCTGACCATTGCCCCTGACCCTTTGGCTGTGCTGCGTTTGCCCCTGCGGGCATCGCCTCAGCAGAGTTGCGCACCCAGGAGGCAGGTTACCTGGCTGCAGTTCTGTCCCGCTTGTCTGACGGAAGACGAAACGCCCTATTTTCGCCGAGACTGGCGCCTCGCGACACGCGTTTCTTGCTTTCGCCACGGCTGCCGACTTCGGGACAGGTGCCCATCCTGCGGACAAGGATTGGCTCCGTTCAGCCAGAAGCGTCTTGTGCCGCATCAGATCTGCGCCTGGTGCGGCGCGGCCCTCTGCAAACGCATCCGTCCTGCCACCAATGGGGTTCGGCGTCTTGAGCGTCTGATCGACGATCTGCTTCGTCTGCAGGCATCAGGGCATCGAATGGCAGAGGGGCGATCACTCCCGGACCTTCTTGGATCAGCCTGCTTTCAATTTAGTCGACGGCCAATGTCCATCGCGCGCCTCTCTCATCGGGATCGCTATCAGCTGTTTCAGAAATTGGCGGAAGGGCGGTCGACGCCGTTCGAAAAGAGAAGAAGTTCCGCGATTATCTATTGGAAACGCGTCGTTCAGGCTGCGCCAGCTTGGAGCGGACTGGTCACATCTTTCAGCGATGCCGTCCTGCCTCGGCCCAAAGCTGGGCCTTGCTCTACCACCGCTGGCCCGCATTTGGCGGATCTCGTTCAGGCGGCCGCGCGGCTCGATCAGCAGCGGCAAGCGCTGTAAAAATTCCCGGTGAGTTTCAGGCGCGCGCGGCCAGCCCGGCATCATTCAGCTGTTCAGCATCTGGCAGGTCGCGCAAGCTCTCCAGCCCGAAAGCTGCGAGGAACGCGTCTGTGGTCACGAAGGTATAGGGGGCACCACGACGCGGCGCGCGCGGCCCAGTTCCAATCAGACCCTGCGCATGCAGCCTTCCGATCAGGTCCCGGCTGATCTCTTTGCCAAAGATGTCTTTGAGCCCATCGCGGGTGATCGGCTGGTGGTAGGCGATGGCCGCCAAAATCGCGACGTCGAACTCGTTCAGGTCCAGCAACTGGTCTCCGACATCCGCTGCGGCGCGGATCGCAGGCGCGTAAACAGGCCGCGTCCGGAACATCCACCCCCCTGCGACCATGGCAATCTCGAACGCCCGCCCTTCCAGATCAGCGGCAAGGTCTTCCAACAGCAGATCAACCGAAGTCCCCTGCCCCACTATGCGCGCCAGATCCTCGCGCGGTACAGGCGAGGCAGAGGCAAACAGCACCGCCTCGATCCGGCGCATCCATTCCCGCCAGCGCAACTCCGGTGGCAGGTCGAGCAACTCGCGATCAAGCTCAGCTTCTGGTCGATCCTTCGACTTCCTTTCCGGTCGCATGTCCGAACCGCGAAACCGGTTCCCACTTTCGCTGTCCATGCTCATGGCTACACCCCGTAGAGCCGGAATGTGTCGCGCCCGGTTAGCTCACGGACCGCGCCGAGATCGACAAGCCGGTCACAGAGCCGCCGCGCCGCGCGGTCCGGCAAAGGCAGGGCACTGGGCGCCACGGCGTCCTGCGTCAGGAATATTTTCACCGCCGCCCCTGCCCCCTTGGCCCGAAGCTTTGGTGCAACTCCTTTCAAAAGCGAAGCCCGACGCGCGAGATCGACAGCCAGACGCGCGGCCTCGACCGCGGATGCGGTCACTGCGCGATGACAGGCTAGGCGCAAATCGTCACCCCGCTTGCGCAGGTCTGTGCGTTTCAAACCCGCGGCCAGCAGCGGCACGACATGATCCCAACCAAGCGCCTGGGCGAGGGCGGCGTCCGCGAGGATCAACGCCGGGACTTCGGCACGGGGTGCCTCCGTCAGGACAGCATCCAGCGCCATCGCGGCACGGGTCACCGGCGCTCCCTTCCCCGTATCGAGCCATGTAGCAATCTGGCCCAACTCCAAGATCGGCAAGGCTCGGCCCAGAGCCTTGATCGACACCGGCCGCTCCACCGCGCGACGCCAGGCAAGGTAAGTTTCCCCCGCGGGACCAGGTAGATCGCCAGGGCGCAGAAGATGAATCGCGTCGCGCAGCTCTGGGGCTCTTTCCGGACGACCAGAAAACCCGGCACATGCCTCGGCCGCTCGCAGCGCCAGCCGATCCCGCAACAAGGCTTTGGGGACCTCTTCGCGTCCCAACACAAGATGCAGGTGGTTCAGCGCCGCGCCTGATAAAAACGCCACATCTTCAAAGGCTTCAGGACGTGCCGAGGTGACCCATGCGGGCATCCGGGGTAGAGTGTCTGTGTCGATGGAGTGTTCCGGTCGGGCAAATGTCATGACTGAAGCCTAAACCATCGCGGCGCTTTGCTCCAGAAAATAGCACAGAAAACGCCTCGCTCTATCTTTTGCCATGATGTCCGATAATCTTGCATTATCGGGCGTAAAAATGATATGCTCGAAAACATGAGCAGTCCTACGAATAACAGCACCAAAATCGAGGATTCCGACGCGTCTGGCGCAGAGATTTCGAGCTCAGCGTCCTATGACTCGTTGAACGGTGACGAACACGACAAGAGAACCTCTCGGGACCGAGCCTCAATCGCCCTGCCCGCCAATGTGGCCGGCTCCGGCGCACTCGACCGGCTGATCGATACCGCCCGTGGCTACGCCGAGGCCTCGACAGCCGGGAACACGAACAAGGCCTATGCGGCCGACTGGAAACACTTCAGCCGCTGGTGCCGGTTGAAAGGCACGGAACCTCTGCCCCCCGCGCCCGAGATGATTGGACTTTATGTGGCTGATCTGGCTGCACCAACCGGGAAGGCCCCTACCCTTTCGGTCTCCACGATCGAGCGCCGTCTCTCGGGGCTTGCCTGGAACTACAGACAGCGCGGGTTCACTCTTGATCGCAAGGACCGGCATATCGCCACCGTTCTGGCCGGGATCAAACGCAAGCATGCGCGCCCGCCGGTCCAGAAGGAAGCGATCCTGCCTGAGGACATCCAGGCCATGGTGGCCACCCTTTCCTACGATCTCCGCGGGCTCCGAGACCGGGCGATCTTGCTTTTGGGCTATGCAGGTGGCCTGCGCCGGTCGGAGGTGGTCTGCCTCGATGTGCATAAGGACGATACACCGGACTCCGGCGGCTGGGTCGAAGTCTTCGACGGCGGCGCCCTGCTCACCCTCAATGCCAAGACCGGATGGCGCGAGGTTGAGGTCGGGCGTGGCTCAAGCGGCCAGACCTGTCCCGTCCACGCGCTTGAGCAATGGCTACACTTTGCGAAGATCGACTTTGGGCCGGTCTTCGTGCGCACCTCGCGGGACGGCAAGCGTGCCCTCGAGTCCCGCCTTTCCGACAAGCACATAGCGCGACTGATCAAGGCAACCGTTATGAAGAGTGGCATCAGATCCGATTTGCCGGAAGCCAAACGGTTGGCAATGTTCTCGGGGCATTCCTTGCGTGCCGGGCTCGCCTCGTCGGCAGAGGTTGATGAGCGCTATGTTCAAAAGCAACTCGGACATGCGTCGGCCGAGATGACCCGGCGCTATCAGCGCAGGCGCGACAGGTTCCGGGTGAACCTGACCAAAGCCGCAGGGCTGTGAAGCTCAGGATTCTTGACCCATTGGTGAAGCGCTAAGGTGAAATTCCAGCGCTTCAGTTTCAGCTTACTGCTTCAATTGAAATCGGGAACTAAACGCGACAGCCGCCGCGAAACCGACGACCGCCTGCCCGCCATCGTCGCCGCCATCAAGGGCGCGGATCCCGGCATTACGCTCCAGGCGATCTGTGAACGGCTGGAATCTATGCGCGAACGCACACCACGTGGCCGAACGAGATGGCAGCCGTCGTCAGTCAAGATGCTGTTGGAGCGGGCGGAGAGGCTGGGGCTGCTTGAGTAGCCTAACAACCTTGCAAATCCTCCACTACAGGGAAGGATTACAAGGTTGTGGTCAGTTTCAGGCACAGAAGCCGTCCGCTCATGCAAAGGGGTTGACGATGCGAAGCTGGCCTTCCACCAGCAGGCCATCTTGCATGTCCTCGCTCCACAGCGTGGTACACCCCGCAACCAAAGCGCTGGCCACGATCATCGCGTCGTAGATCGAGAAGCCGTAGCGTTCCGCCAAAGCGCGGCCGACGTCATGGGTCTGCACGGAGAGATCTTCGACGGGACACAAGGCGCGCACGCCTTCGAGAAAGGCCGCTGCTTCCTCCCAACCGAGGCCAGCTTTGCGGCGGCAGTTCACCAGTGACTCGTTTAGAACCTGAACGCTGATCCGGGGCCCCTGCCCCAGGATGACCTCGGCGCGATCGGCCTTTGGGCCATCGTCGAGCAGGTAAAGAACGACATTCGTGTCCGCGAACTCAGCGCTCATGTGCGTCGTCGCGGCTCAGACGTTCTGCTGCGGACAACTTGCCCCGGAAGCGGCGCAGGCCGGTAAGTACCTCATCCGCACGAGCAAGGCGACGGACTCTGACCCGACCGTCGTCCTTGACCAGGTCGATCTGATCACCCTCCTTGAGACCAAGCTCTCGGACGAGCTCCGCGGGCAAACGGACGGCCAGCGAGTTACCCCATTTTGCGACCTGCATCGTGACCTCCCATGCGGATATACGTCTTGTAATGTATATCCGAAAGGTTCCTAAGACAAGCCTGCCGCAAACCCTAGCTACTCTTGTGCATGACGCAGCGACTGACACCAAATCTAGAAAGAGCTTGCACGAATCTGATAGCTCGGGCAATAGTCTCGATAAATAACGCGCGATCACATAAAAAACGCGCCCACGAATCGAGGCAGAGATGAGCGAAGCTGAGCAGGACCTGGACATTGCCATCGGGCACTACGCAGAGCTTCTTGCGTCCAATCTTCATGCGCAACGTGCTGCCCACTTCCCTCCCGACGCCAAAAAAGTCATGCGCAGCCTGACCAGCGGCGAGGCGGCCGAGTTGCTTGGCGTCGATCATACCTACCTTCGCAAGCTTCATCGAGAAGGAAAGATCGCTGACGTCGAAACCACTGCGGGCAGCCACCGGCGATATACCCTCGATGATATCTGGGAGATTCGCCACGCTCTTGAGGCAAACGCGAAGAAGCCTGGAACCTACGTTCCGGGGCGTCGTGCCGGTGACGAGCTTCAGATTGTTTCTGTTGTGAACTTCAAAGGCGGGTCCGGGAAAACGACAACATCCGCTCACCTTGCACAGCGCTTGGCTCTCAAGGGATATCGTGTCCTTGCGATCGATCTGGACCCCCAGGCATCCCTTTCCGCGCTGCATGGCATCCAGCCTGAGCTGGACCTGATGGAGGGTGGCACGCTGTATGATGCGGTTCGCTACGATGAACCGGTCCCGATCTCGGACGTGATCCGCAAGACCTACATCCGTGGTCTTGACCTGATTCCCGGGAACCTCGAGCTCATGGAATTCGAACATGAGACACCGGCAGCCATTCAGCGTGGCGGCGCCCGCGCATTCTTTGCCCGTGTGCGCGACGCGCTCGACAGTGTCGAAGCGGACTATGACGTCGTCGTCATCGACTGTCCGCCGCAGCTTGGTTTTTTAACCATGTCCGCCCTTTCAGCATCTTCAGGGGTGCTTGTTACCGTTCACCCCCAAATGCTCGATCTGATGTCCATGTCGCAGTTTCTGCGAATGACCGCTGATCTGCTTGGCGTCATCCGGGATGCTGGCGCAAACCTTCGCTTCGACTGGCTGCGCTTTCTGCCGACCCGCTACAAGGTGGGTGATGCCCCGCAGACCGAGGTCATTGCTTTCATCCGGGGTCTGTTCGGCAGGTCAGTCCTGACCAACCACATGGTTGAGTCTACTGCGATCTCTGATGCAGGGCTGACGAAGCAGACGCTCTACGAGGCCGACAAGAAGGACTTCACGCGTCAGACTTTCGATCGTGCAATCGAATCCATGAACGCCGTCAACGACGAGATCGCGGCGATCATCCAGAACACGTGGGGACGCAATGGCAAGAAAGCCTAAACTGGGACTGCCACTGCAGACCCTGCGCAACGCGCCCGACGCTCTTGAAGGGCGCAGGCTGCGCGGCGGCGTTTTCGAAATCGAGCCTGACCAAATCGAAATCACAGGTCGGCTCGATGACAGGCTGCAGATTGAGACTGCGGGCCTCAAGGCGTCAATTTCCAAGAACGGACAGCGAGTACCAATCCTCGTCCGGCCGCTTGATGGTGATCGCTACAGCCTGATCTATGGCCGTCGTCGACTGGAAGCTTGCAGAGAACTTGGGATCAAGGTCCGCGCCATTGTCACAGAGATGGAGGGCGATCAGGCACTTCGTGATCAGCTGTTAGAGAACCAAGAGCGGCGGGATCTAAGCTTCATCGAACGAGCGCTTGTTGCCGCAGCCTTGCTCGACGGTGACCATCTGAGCGCATCCGAACGCACTAACAAGGGTGTCGCCGAGGTTCTCAATCTGACCGAGGCAGGAGTGTCGCAGCTGTTAAGCGTGGTCCGCACCGTTGGGGAGGACCTGGTCCTCGCCATCGGTGCCGCTCCGGGCATTGGTCGGCCCAGGTGGGAAGAGCTCAAGAAGTTGCTGGGGGCTACGGATGCCGATCGCGAACTGCTTGCAGCTTTGGCGGGTGAGGCCAAAACATCCTACCAAGGCGGTATTGACGAGAAATCCGATCATGCATTTTTGGCCGTCCTCTCTGCTGCAGGGAAGCCCGAACAGACCACATCCTCGTCTCGCCCTCGCGGGCGGCCCGGCACGGTGATTCCGGGGGTCGGTGCCGCCACTGTCACGACCGGACGTCGTGGAAAGCAACTCAAGCTCGAGTTGAAGGCCGAGGAGAGCGATTTTGTCAGCTGGCTTGAGGGCAACGCCCCGCAGCTGATCGCCGAGCTTCACGAGCGCTGGAAGCGTTCGGAAGACTGAGGAAGAGCAACAATCAAAAAGGAGGCACGAGACAGGCAGAAAAGAAAAAGGCCCCGAGAAGCAAGCTTCACGAGACCTTTCTTAGGTTTCGCACGGGACCAGCCCGCTACAAAACTTCAGTTTTCGCACCTCTGAATGTAGCGATCTGGCCCCTTTCCCGCAAGCGCAAAGCGATTCGCGGGCCAGGGAAATTTTGCCTTCGTGAATGACATCATGGATTACACACCGATTTCGCCGTTTATGCGGCCGATATCGCACGCCCATCTGCGCGTGGTCGAGCGTCCTGAGGCGTCTGTTCCCGGCAGGCCCGTCAACAAGTGGGAGCTCCTCCGCGAGCTGTCCAAGGCACAGGCGGCCTTTGGGGTTTCCGAGCGCGATCTGACCGTTCTTCAGGGGCTTCTCAGCTTCTTTCCGGACGATGCGCTTGGCGGGAACACCGAAATGGTCGTCTTCCCATCCAACAAGGCGATCTGCGAGCGGCTGAACGGCATGCCTTGCTCGACGATGCGCCGTCACCTCGCCCGGTTGGTAGAGGCACGCTTGCTCATGCGGCGCGATAGCCCCAATGGGAAGCGGTATGTGCGCAAGCGTGGCGAAGATCGGGTGGCCTTCGGCTTTGATCTCTCCCCGCTCTATTGCCGGGCCGAGGATATTGCACGGGCTGCAGAGGCTGTGCGTGAGGCCGAGGACCGTGTGCGGCGACTGAGGGAGGTAGTGAGCCTTATGCGTCGCGACTTGGCCGCTCTGGCGGAGTTCGGCGAGGAGATCCAGCCCGGGCTTGGCCTGTGGGACCAGCTCCGCGACAAGGCAGCCCTCACCGCCCGCGCTCTTCGCCGCAAACTCTCGCTTGAGGATCTGTCGGCATTTCGGACTGAACTGGAGACCCTTCTTGACCAGGCGCGTAATGTGATTGACGGTCCTGAAACAGAAGAAATGAACACCAATGATGCCCAATGTGAGCGTCACCATCATAATTCAAATAAAGAATCTATAGATCTTGAACCTGCCTTAGAAAAAGGCGGGGCGGCGGGACGCGCGCCTGATGATGATACGGGTGAGCCCGTGGCTGACCTTGAAGAGCCTGACACGAGGCGGGTGCCGAAAATCCCTCTCCACCTGGTAATCGCCGGCTGTCCCTCGCTCAAGACTTTCTATCAGGGCGACATTCGACACTGGCACCAACTTTTCGACGCGGCTTGTCATGTAAGGCCGGCCATGGGGATCAGTGTTTCTGCGTGGGAAGAAGCGCAACGCTGCATGGGACCAGAGCAAGCCTCGATCGTCGTCGTGGCCATGCTGGAACGTTTCTCTGACATCAGATCACCGGGTGGATACTTGCGGGCGCTGACGTCCAAGGCCGCGGCGGGCGAATTCTCTTGCGGTCCGATGGTCATGGCTTTGATCGGTCGGCGAAGTGCGGCTTAACAGCTGTTAAGTTTCAACGCCGCGGTGCTCAGTTGGCATGACTTAACAGCTGTTAAGTCGCCTCTTGGCAACCATACGATCATCGAGAGGGAAAGGAGTGTTGGTTTGAGGGTGACGGGAAATGAGATCGGGAGAGTGGCTTCCGGCGCCCGTCGTGGAGAAGATCTGATGACGAAAGCTGTCCAGAAAATCACCCTGTCCCCGTCCCGGGATATCCCTTTTGACAAACTGGTGTTGAGTCAGTCCAACGTGCGGCGCATCAAGGCTGGCGTGTCCGTCAAGGAACTGGCCGAAGACAGCGCCCGCCGCGGCCTCTTGCAGAGCCTGAGCGTGCGGCCCGTGTTGGCTGACGATGGCACCGAGACCGGCAAGTCGAGATCCCGGCCGGTGGCCGTCGGTTCCAAGCATTGTCCCTGCTGGTGAAGCATAAGTGTTTGGCAAAGACCACGCCCATTCCCTGCATCGTGCGCGATGCTGCGTCCGACATCCTGGCCGAGGATGATTCCCTTGCAGAAAACATGCATCGCGTCGCCCTGCACCCGCTCGACCAGTTCCGCGCGTTTGTGGCGCTGCGGGATAAGGGCCAGAGCGATGCAGAGATTGCTGCCGCCTTCTTCGTGACGCCACAGATCGTGAAGTAGCGCCTGAAACTCGCTTCCGTCGCCCCTGCCCTGCTTGAGGTCTATGCCGAGGATGGCATGACGCTGGAGCAGCGTAAGCGCCTCTCTGATCCCCTCCTGCCGCTCTGAGGCAGTCTGTGCGAGTCCTGCTGTCGAAGTGAGACAGGATAGGACGGCAAAATGGACGTCTCTTTGGACGGCTCAACGGGCGGCTACGCGGGCAGGATCGAGGTTTTGGAAGGGCGGTCGGGCCGGCGCATGCGGAGCGAGGCGGAGCGGGCGCGGATCGCGGCGGAAAGTATGGTGTCCGGAGCGAAGGTCGCCGATGTTGCTCGCCGACACGCGGTGACCCGCTGGCAGGTCTACGATTGGCGCAAGAAGCTGATTGCCGGCGCGCTGGCTCTGCCCGTCGAGACAGCTGAAGAACCGATGTTCGCGGCGCTTGTCGTGGAGCCGAAGCCGGCCCGGCCTGCACCCAGCCCGAAACGGCGCGGCGGCGCGACCAGGTCCAGCAAGATCGAGATGGTGGTCGATGGCGTGACCCTGCGTGTGCCGCCGGACATGGATGAGGCGCAATTGACCCGGATGATCCGCGCGATCCGGGCGGCATCGCAATGATCTCGCCGGCTGGTGGGCTGCGCGTCTACGTGGCCACGCGCCCGACGGATTTCCGGAAGGGCATAGACGGCCTGGCACTGCTGGTTCAGGAGGTGATGGGCCTCGACCCGTTCAGCGGCGCGGCCTTCGTGTTCCGGGCCAAGCGCGCGGATCGCATCAAGGTCCTGGTCTGGGATCAGACCGGCATCGTGCTGGTCCACAAGCGCCTGGAAGGCGCGAAGTTCGTTTGGCCCAAGGCGCAGGACGGCGTGATGAAGATATCGCCCGCGCAGTTCTCGGCGCTGTTCGAAGGCCTCGACTGGCGGCTTGTCCGCCCCGAACGTGTGCGGCGGCCGGAACTGGCCGGGTAGCTGCGGCAGAGTGACTCGGCGATGATTTGTCGGTGGTGGTGATCCCGCCCGTGTGCTTGATCGCAGTCATGACCGACACCGCCCTGGCCGAAGAAAACGCGCTCCTGAAGGCCCGCCTCGCCGAGACCGAGGCGGCGCTCGTGGATGCGGTCGAGGCCCAGAAGCGGCTGGAGAGCATCGTCAGCGAGTTGCGGCGGGAGAGGTTCGGGCGGAGATCCGAAAAGCTCGATCCGGAGCAGTTCAACCTGCCGCTCGAAGATGTGGAACTGGCGCAGGGCGTACTGGACGCGGCGCAGGAGAAGGCGCGGCGCGCGCTGAAGGGGCAAGGTGCAGCCGAGAGCGGCACCCCGAACCGCAACCGCGGCCACCTTCCGAAACACCTGCCCCGGATCGAACGGGTCATCGAGCCCCAAAGCACGCTCTGTCCCTGCGGTTGCGGCGAGATGGCCAGGATCGGCGAAGACGTCTCCGAACGGCTGGATGTGGTGCCTGCCCAGCTCCGCGTGCTGGTCACCCGGCGCCCCAGATATGCCTGCCGGCGCTGTTCCGGCGCGGTGGTCCAGGCGCATGCGCCGGAACATGTCGTGCCCGGCGGCCTGCCCACCGAAGCGCTGATCGCGCAGGTCATGGTGGCCAAGTTCGGCGACCACCTTCCTTTTTACCGCCAGGCCGAGATCTACACCCGGCAGGGGATCACGCTGGATCGGGCGACGCTCGGAAACTGGGTGGGACGCGCCTGTTTCCACCTGCGCCCCATCGCAGACCACCTGAAGGAGCGGCTGAAGGGCGCAGACCGGGTGTTCATGGATGAGACCCGGGCCCCGGTGCTTGATCCCGGGCGACGAAAGACCAAGACCGGATACTTCTGGGCCATTGTTGCTGATGACCGGGGTCACGGCGGTGCCGGCCCTCCCGTGGTGATGTTCCACTACGCGGCCGGCCGCGGCGCCGTGCATGCGCTCCGCTTCCTCGAAGGCTATCGCGGGCACTTCGTGCAATGCGACGGCTATGAAGCCTATGACAAGCTCACAAAGATCGATCGGCCCGAGGGCCCATGGACGCTGGTTCATTGCTGGACGCATGTGCGCCGACGGTTCGTGAAGCGCCTGGAAAAGGACGGCTCACCGATTGCCGAGGCAGCCCTGCGCCAGATCGCAGAGCTCTATGCAATCGAGAAATCGGTGCGCGGCCTGCCCGCCGACGCCCGGCTTGCCGCCCGGCGCGAACTCTCTGCACCAATCCTTGCCGCCTTCCGCCCTTGGCTCGAGGCGCAACTGTCGCGCATTCCGCGTTCGTCAAAGCTGGCCGAGGACATCCGCTACACCCTGGCGCGCTGGCCCGGCCTGACGCGGTTCCTTGAAGACGGCCGTCTGGCGCTGGACACCAACCTGGTAGAGAACCAGATCAGGAAGATTGCTCTGACCCGGAAAAACGCCCTCTTCGCCGGGCACGAGGTCGGCGCAGAAAACTGGGCATTGCTCGCCAGCCTGATTGCGAACTGCAAGATGTGCGACGTCGATCCGGTCAGCTACCTCTCCGACACGCTGCGCGCGTTGCTCGACGGTCATCCCAGAAGCCGCATCGACGATCTTATGCCCTGGAATTTCGCCGTCGCGTCAAGCCGCGCCGCGTAGGGGATCGCCGAGGCGCTTACGGAGCAGCTCATGGCCTTCACCGTGAACCCCGATCACGCGCGTCAGGTTCAGGTCTGGGATGTGATCCATTCATCCTGGAACAAGGAGCCATTCCAGATCCGGCGCATGCTGACCGAGACCTCGGTCCGAGCGTCCGACCGGCGCGCGGTCTTTGTGGGTGTTGAGGCCTACGAAGAGGCGGGCGGCACGATGCTGCATGACCTCTTTCAGGGCGATGACGATGGCTGGCTCGAGGACCCTGCCCTGCTCGATCGGCTGGTGACGGAAAAACTCCAGGCCGAGGCTGAGACGGTTGCGGTTGAGGGCTGGAAGTGGATCGAAGTCGCGCTTGACCTGCCCTACGGCTACAGCTACAGGCTGCGGTCCCTATCCGGCGATCCGGCACCGATGACGGATGAGGAAGGTGCGGCCCATGCCAAGCTGCTCGCCGAGTATCGGGCGCTGGAAGAGGAATACGCGGGTCAGGATGAGATCCCCGACAAGGTCGACACGCGGCTTGGCGTATTGGAAGCGGAGATGGAAAGGATCGAGACCCGGCCGTTGATCTTCGACGCGGAGGAGATCGGGCGGGCAGGGGCGTTCGTCACGCTCGACCGCTACGGCGCGCTGGCCGTCTATCGCGGCTATGTGCGGTCAGAGGATGAGCCTGTTGAGGAGGCAGCGGTCCAGGATGATACTGATCCTGCGGTGGCGGGGCAGGGTGCTGATCGTGATCTCACCGATGGCCATGGCAGTGCCGCTCCTGGCGGAACCATCATTATGTCGGGTGGCCAGCCGATCGGAGCTGACTTCCCGGAGGATGAGGATGACGGAGCGCTGAAGCCACTGCCCGAGCGGCTCGTAATCGAGTTGACGGCACACCGGACGCTGGCGCTGCGTGAAGCGATCGGGCGCTCGCCCGACGTGGCGTTGATTCTGCTGCTGCTGAAGATTGTGACGGACACCTTCCGCACTTCCTCTGCTTCGGGAAGCTGTCTCGAAGCCTCAGTGCGTCACATCTACATGCCGGCGCAGGCGAGCGATCTGAAGGACAGCGTGGTGGCAAAGCTGGTCGACGAGCGTCATGCGCCGGAACGATCTCGTGGCGCTGGACGATGAGGACCATGCCGAAGGGCAGGGGGCGGATGCCGAAGCGGCTGACAGCGTCAGTGAAGCTGACCTTCCTGCATTTCTGACGGATGACCTGCCTGCTGAAGGCGCGTCGATGCTGGCCTCGGAATAACGTGATCCAGCGGGGGGCGGAGATTCCGCCCCCAATCACCCTATAGTGTAATAATATCAATGGGATGAGTGCGATTACTCGCATTCAGAATGAAGAATCATGTCTACAACAACCATCATCGACACCGCACCCCTCGGGGCGCTGCGACGTGAGACTTCAAGGCCAATGCTCCCGATCTTTCACATGGGCATTTGGAGCATCCGTTGGCAATCTGACGGATGCCTGAAATCCAGAAGTTTCACCGGGACGTGGTGACTGGAGCAAGAGAGAGGTTTCGATCCGTTCTGCGATGGCTGAGACGATAGCGAGGCCAAGCCCGCTACCATCAGTTTTTGCATCTGCCCTCTCGAAGCGCCCTGTCAGGCGTTCGAGTGTTTGGGTTGCTACCGCGGGGCCCTCGTTCGCCACGATCAACTGCCCGTCGCTCGTGAGTGTAACCTCGACTGGGGCATTCTGCGCCCCGTGGCGTAGGGCGTTTTCCACCAGATTCCGGCACAGAATTCCCAATGCGTCGGGGTCGATATCAGACAAGACAGGCGTGTCCGGCAAGTTCAACATAAGGCGCCCGTTCTCTGTGCTGCGCGCAATATCTTCCACCACGACCCGAGTGATGGTTCTGACATCAGCGCTCTGGTCCATCCGAAGTCTACCGCCTTCCGCCCGCGCAAGCTGCAGGAGACGTTCGGACAGCCGAGCGAGACGCTTGAGCGTCGCCTCGATCTCGGCGGCGCGCGCGTCGATGGTCGGATCTTTGGTCTCTGACCGCAGTCGCTGCGCCTGGGCGATAGCGCCCGCCAATGGTGTCCTTAGTTCATGAGCCGCATTGGCTGCAAAACTTCGCTCAGCCTCGAACGCGTCGCGCAACCGAGCCAAAAGGCTGTTCAAGGTTGCAGCCAGCGGGCCGATTTCCGTCGGCAGGTCGGCCGCGGGTACTTCTGACAGGTCGCGCACGCCGCGCGCTTCAAGCCGCGTACGGAACCGATGGAGAGGGGCGAGGCTAAAGCGCACAGCGAGAATAATCGACGCGAGCGCCAACGGCAGCACAACCAGCAGCGGCAGGCCAAGGCTCATCTGGATTTCCCGAGCAACCGAAGCGCGATGCGCCAACGGTTCGGCCACGGTGATGCTGATCGTCCCCTGGAGCGCCGCGTCGCTGTAGAGGCGATGTGTGGCGTTCTGCCCAAATCCCGGACCATCGTATGGAGGAAACACGGCAGGGTCCGCCGCATGGGATTGCAGCAAAATGCGTCCCTCGGCATCGCGTACGATGTAGGTGAAGAACTCGTCATGCTCCCGGATCGGCGCGAGGCGCTGCGTCACACCCTGATCTTCTCGCCCGACGATGTCGGTCACGGCCAGCGGCAGGATGCGCTCGGCGGTTTCGCGTAGGGCGCTGTCGAAGACCTCATCCATCTCGCCCCGAACGATCACCGCGGTAACCGTGGCGGCGGCGAGCCAGAGGATCGTCAGCACAAGGCCGAGTGACAAGCCGAGCCGTACCTGAAGGCTGGATGGCCACATCATGGCTTGCCCAGCCGGTAACCCATGCCGCGCTCGGTCTCGATGATGGCGCTCCCCAGTTTCTTGCGCAGGCGGCTCACGTGCACCTCGATGGTGTTGCTCTCGACTTCGGCGTCGAAAGCGTAGAGCTTCTCCTCCAACTGCGCCTTGGACAGGAGCTGCCCGGGACGCGCCAGGAAGGCCTCGAAGAGCGCCCATTCCCGCGCCGTCAGCGGCACATGTCTGCCATCCCGATGGACGCTGCGCGCGGCAAGGTCGATGTCGAGCGGTCCGTGGGTCAGGATCGGGTTGGGGTTGCCGCTGTAGCGCCGCGCGACCGATCCGATCCGTGCCGACAGTTCCGACAGGTCGAAGGGCTTCACAAGATAGTCGTCAGCGCCCGCATTGAGGCCTTCGATCCTATCGGACACCTGGTCGAGCGCCGTCAGGATGATGACCGGCGTCACGTCTCCACGCGTCCTGAGGCCCTTGAGGAACCCGATACCACGTCCGTCTGGCAGCATGAGGTCGAGCAGGAGCAGGTCGTAGGAGGTTGCGCTCATCGCGTCTGCCGCCGCGTCTAGCCGCGTGACCCAGTCTACTGACTGGCCATCAGCTGCGATCTGGTCGCGCACGGCAGCGCCAAGAGTCGTGTCGTCCTCGATCAGCAATATGCGCATGGTCGTACCCGTCCTTTCCTGATGTCCCTCCATGATCCGTCTGGCTGACACGAAGCTGAAGCTTGTGGGTCGAGCCCCTTCAGGCTGCCGTCAGCTTCGCGGCGCATGAATGGCATCAAGAGGCGAGCCACTAGGAGTGTGCCCCATGAAGAAGACATTGACAATTATCGGCTTTCTCGCGGTCTTTCCGGTCGGCGCGGCGCTGGCTGACGACGATTGCTTCGTGCCGATGGCCGACTGGCAGCCGCGCGATGCTGTTGCCATGCTGGCTGAGGAAAATGGTTGGACGGTGCGCCGGATCAAGATCGATGACGGCTGCTACGAGATCGATGGGAGGGATGCCGAGGGGCGTGCGATCGAGGTGACTGTCCACCCGGCCACGCTGGAGATAATCGAGTTCGAATACGAGGACGACGAGGATGATCGCCGCGAGCGGGATCACGAGAGACGCGACGATGACTGATGCAGCGCGTCGCGACGGTAATGTCCCGGTGCCGGGCCTGCCGCCACTCTCCCGGCTTTCCCTAAACTCTCCTCTAGCTCTGACGGGCCCGGTGCTGGTTGCGTTGCCATGCCTGCTGGCGGCACTGATCGGGTTCAACACCTATGCGCCCTATGGCGCGGATGCAGCACTTGGCATTGCCGTCGGGGCCGCGGCAGTTGTCGCGATGGCACAGACCCTGATCCTCGCCGCACGGCCGCCGCTGGTGGAACCATTGTTCGGCGGTCTCGATCGCATGTACCGTTTCCACAAGTGGCTTGGTATTTCCGCAATGGTCCTGATGATCCTGCACCAGCAGATCGAGCCGGATTTCGAGCGTTTGGTGCGTGAAACCTCTCTTGGTGAACTTGGTGAAGAGGCGGGCGAACTTGCCTTCAACGCGCTTCTCGCCCTGGTTGCTGTCAGCTGGTTCCGGAGATTGCCCTTCACCCCACTGGAAATCCCCTATCAGATCTGGCGGTTCAGCCATCGTTTCATGGGGGCCCTTTTTGCAATCGTGGTCTTTCACCAGTTCTTCGTCGACCTGCCGACAGAGGTAGATCCATCGCTCTCGGTGCTTCTAAACACATTTGGCATCGCGGGAGTGATCGCGTGGATATTCACCGAGCTGGTCGCCCCGTACCTGCGGCGTAGAGAATTCACCGTCACAGAGATCAGCCAGACCAAGGACACCACCACGCTAACCCTCCGCCCCGAGGGGCGGGCCATGCGGTGGCGGCCGGGGCAATTCGCCTTCTTCCGCGCGCCAGAGGCAGGACTGTCCGAGCCGCACCCCTTCACGATCGCCAGCGCCCCGCGCCCTGACGGCACCCTGACGTTCTCCATCCGGGGCTTGGGTGGCTGGACACGAAGCCTGCTCGCCATCTTGCGGACCGGAACGCGCGTGCAGGTCGAAGGGCCATATGGACGGTTCAATTTCCGCAAGGGCGGTGCGCGCCAGATATGGCTGGCGGGCGGCATCGGTATCACGCCGTTCCTCGCCTGGGCCGAAAGCCTGAGCGAAGCGGATAGCCGCGACATTCACCTCATCCACTGCGTTCGGACACAAGAGGAGGCGATTGGGGTAGAGACGCTGCGCGCTGCGGCTGCCCGCAACCCGAGGTTCAGTTTCGAGGTGGTCGTTACGACGCGCGATGGCAGGCTCACGGCCGAGCGCCTGATTGGCGCGGTCCCTTTCGCGATCCGGCAAGCCGATTTGTGGTTCTGCGGCCCAACCGGTCTGAAGGACGGGATTCTCAAGGGCTTGAAAGCACAAGGCCAAACGCCTCGCCGTGTCCGCTTCGAGCAGTTCGAATTCACCTGAACGCGGGGCAGGGCGCATAGCCATGCCAGCCCTGTAGCCTGCGCTCGCATCTTTTTTTGGCCCCGCCCTCATCGGCGGGGCCATTTTCCTGACGGCAAGCTGAAGCAGGAATCGCTGGGGCGTCAGGATGCCCTCAGGTCGGGGTGCCAGATTGGTCTCATCAAACGAAAGGACCCCTTGCCATGAAAAAGACCCTGACCGCCCTTGCCCTGATCGCACTTTTGCCCGCCGGCGCTGCGCTGGCCGACGACGATGATTGCAATGCGCCCCGTGACCAGTGGCAGCCGCGCGAGGCCGCCATGCAGATGGCCGAACAGAACGGTTGGACGGTGCGCGACTTCGAGATCGACGACGGCTGCTACGAAATCGAAGGCCGAGACCAGGATGGCCGCGAGATCGAGGTGAAGCTCGATCCGGCGACGCTGCAGATCGTCGAGATGGACTACGAGGATGATGACGACGACCGCGGTGGCGCCCGCAATCCCGCGCCCGCTGGAACGGTCGCTCCTCCGCAGAACGGCCTCTTCGGAAACGGCGCCCCTCCGCAGGTTCAGGTGAACTGAACAGCTCCGAAGCACCCTGAACAAGGATCATTCCCATGAAATCACTTCTCGCAACGCTCGCGCTTACCACCGCACTCACGCTTCCCGGCCTCGCTATGGCACGGCCCGTGACGCTCACAACCACCCTTAACAACTATGGCGGCGACGGCGCTTACCTCGCGCTTTACGTAACCGACGCCTCGGGCGCCTATGTCGGCAGTCTCTGGATGGCCGGCGACAAGTCCAAGTACTACGAGCATCTTAGCGACTGGTACCGTGCCACGGGCGGCGATACCGCGGAGGTAAACGGCATCACCGGCGCCAGCGTCGGCGCGGGCCGCAGTCTCGAAATCACGCTTGATCTGGCCGATGCGCTGTTCGATGCGGGCTACACGCTGCACATCGACGCGGCGGTCGAGGATATGCGCGACAGCCCGAACGAGGTGGCCGTGCCGCTGACGACGGCGGGCGCGGGCACTCCGGTGACCGGGCGGCGCTACATCGCCAACTTCTCCTACGACATGTGAGGGGCAGGGCCATGATCCGTATACTCCATCGCTGGCCGGGTCTTCTGGCACTCGCGCTCGTCACGATCCTGAGCCTGAGCGGCGCTGCGCTCTCGGTCTTTCCGGCAGTCGAGCGCATCACCGCGCCGCAGGTGGAGACTGGCCTGACAGTCGCCACCCTCGCGGACCGCATCCAGGTCGTCTATCCGGGCGTCGAGCAGATCCGGCGGTCGCCCTCCGGTCGGATCACCGCCTATTGGTTCGATCAGGGCGCGCCGGGTGCTGCCGTGATCGACCCGGCGACGGGCGCGGGCGTGGCCTCGGCCGACCCGAACCAGGCCCTTCGCTGGCTCACCAACTTTCATCGCTCGCTCTTCCTCGGAGATGGCGGGCGTATCGCCATGGCCGCCGGGGCCGCGGCGATGCTGGTCCTCTCGCTCTCGGGTGCTATGCTGGTCGCGCGACGGGCGGGCGGATGGCGGCACTGGTTCGCGTCCTTGCGCGGTCCGTTCGCGGGCAGGCTGCATGTCGAGATCGCCCGGATCGCCGTCATCGGCCTCGTTCTGTCCTCCACCACCGCCCTCTGGATGACAGCCTCCACCTTCGATCTTCTGCCGGACGGTAGCGTCCTGCCGGCTGATCCCACCGAAGTGAGCGGAGAAATTGGGTTCGCTCTCGATCAGATGGCCACGCTGCTGCAGGCCCCCGTCGCCGAGCTGCGCGAACTGAGCTTTCCCTATCCCGGCGACGCGACGGACGTGTTCACACTGAAGACCGACCGGGGCACCGGCTATCTTGACCAGGGAACCGGCGCGCTCGTGGCATGGGCCGACCTGACCGGGTGGGAGCGCGTCTCGGAAACCATTTACATGCTGCACACGGGGCAGGGGGCCGCGACGCTCGGCCTTGTGCTCGGGATGATGGCGCTCGGAGTGCCGGCGATGGGCGTGACCGGCGTCTTGATCTGGCTTGCCGGGCGGCGCGGGCGGCCGCGCATCCGGGGCAACCAGCCCGCGGGCCGTGCCGAGACGATCATTCTTGTCGGCAGCGAGGGTGGCAGCACCTGGGGCTTCGCCGCGACCCTGCATGCCGCGCTGACGGCAGCGGGGCAGGGCGTCCATGTTGGCCCGATGTCGGGCTTCGCGCCAGAGCGCTACGCCCGTGCCGAGCGCATCATCCTGCTCGCCGCGACCTATGGCGATGGTGCCGCTCCGTCCTCGGCGAAGGGCTTTCTCGACCGGCTGAACGCGTCGGCCCCTGTGCCTGATATCCAGATGGCCGTGCTCGGCTTCGGCGACCGCAGCTTTCCGGCCTATTGCGCCTTCGCCAACGCCGTTGCGGCAGCGGCGCAGGCGAAGGGCTGGGCCGAACTCATGCCGCTGGACACGATCGACCGCCAATCGCCACAGGATTTCGCGCGCTGGGGCCGCGCTCTTGGCGAGGCGCTTAGCATCTCTCTCGAGCTTTTTCATCAGCCCGTCTCGCCGCGCACCGAAACATTGAACCTCGTCTCGCGGCGCAACTACGGGGCCGAGATGCAGGCGGGGGCCGCGATCCTGCGCTTCGCCCTGCCGCGCGCAACGCCGTGGCAGCGGCTGACGGGCACGGGCTTCGCACGGTTCCAGGCGGGCGACCTGATCGGCGTCCTGCCGCAGGGCAGCCCGGTGCCGCGCCTCTATTCGCTGGCCTCGGGCCGGCGCGACGGGTTCGTCGAGATCGTGGTGCGCAAGCATCCGGGCGGTCTGGCCTCGGGCCAGCTGACCGCGCTGGAACCGGGCGATACGGTCCGGGCCTTTCTGCGGCGCAATCCCGGCTTTCACGCCGGTCGCGGTCGCACCCCGCTGATCCTGATCGGGGCGGGCACCGGCATCGGGCCGCTGGCGGGCTTCATCCGCGGCAATGCGCGGCACAGGCCCGTGCACCTGTTCTTCGGCATGCGGCATGCGGACAGCGATTTCTTCTATGGCGAGGAGATGGCCGGCTGGCAGGCAGAGGGGCGGTTGACCCGGCTTGTCACGGCCGTCTCGCGCGGGACGCTTCCGCATTACGTGCAGGACGCGCTGCGTGGAGAGGCCACCGAAGTTGCGCGTTTGCTTCGCAACGGGGCCCGCGTGATGGTCTGCGGCGGGCGCGACATGGCCATGGGTGTGACCGATGCGCTGGCCGAAATTCTCTCACCATTCGGGTTGACGCCCGCAGTTCTGAAGGCGGAGGGGCGGTATGTCGAAGATGTCTACTGAGCGCGCGCGCATCGTCCTGAACGGCCCCACCATGGGCACGCGCTGGTCGGCCCTGTTCTTCGCGGATCGGGGCCGCGACACGGATGCAATCCGTGCCGCCCTTCAGGCGGTTGTCGACGAGGTGGACACGCAGATGTCGACGTGGAACGCGGAGAGCGCGCTCATGCGGATCAACGCGGCGCCGGTGGGCGATTGGGTGGTGGTGCCGGAGCAACTGCGGGCGGTCCTGCGCCTCGGGCTCGAGATCGGGCGCGCCTCGGGCGGGGCCTTCGATATCGGAATGGGCGATGCGGTGACGGCCTGGGGCTTCGGGCCCGGGGCCGCCGCGCCCGAGGGTATCCGCGCCGCGATGGACGCCCCCCGCCGCCCGGCGCAGGAGGTGCTGGAGATCGAGGGGATGCAGTTGCGCAAGACCGCGCCCATTGCGCTGGATCTGAACGGCATCGCCAAGGGCTATGGCGTCGACCAGCTCGCCGAGACCTTGCGCGATCATGGGATTGCCGACGCCCTTGTCGGCATCGACGGTGAGATGCGTGCCATGGGCCTGCGCCCCGATGGCGAGGCATGGATCATCGCGGTAGAAGCGCCGGACCCTGATCGCCGGACGCCGCAATCGGTTCTGGCGCTGCAGGACGCCGCCGTCGCGACATCCGGTGACTACCGCCATTGGGTGGAGGTTCAGGGGTGCCGCCTGTCGCATACCATGGATCCGAGACGTGGCGCGCCGCTGATCGCGCCGCCCGCCTCCGTCACCGTCGTGGCCCGCACCTGTGCCGAGGCCGATGCTTGGGCGACGGCGCTGATGGTGCTCGGTGCGGAGAGGGGTGCGGACCTCGCAAGACAACGTGGACTCGACGCCCTGTTTCTTCTGCGCGATGATGAAGGCAATGCAATGGGCGTGGGAGTCGGGCGTCTTTTTTCCGAAGAACCAGCGGCAATCGCCTCAGCCGGGGGAAGATGAGCCGCATGGAACAGACCCGTACCGATCGCTTCAAGACCGCACTCCTGCTGATGGCCGCAACCGGGCTGATCGTGGGACTCGCATTCTACCTTGCGGGCCAACCAGAGATCGCGACCCTGATCTGGATTGCAGGAGTTGTTCCCGCGCTGGCAGCGCTTGTGGTCGAAATCGTCCGGAGCATTGGGCGCGGCGAGGTGGGCCTCGATATCGTTGCCGCGCTGTCGATGTCGGCGGCGCTTGTCTTCGGCGAGACCTTGGCTGCGGCTGTCGTCGCAGTCATGTATTCTGGAGGCACTTTCCTCGAAGCCTTCGCTGAGGGCCGTGCACGTCGTTCGATGAAGGATCTTTTATCCCGCGTACCCCGGACCGCGACGCGGCACCGGAACGGCGGTCTTGAGGATGTGCCTCTCGAGGAGATCGCACCGGGCGATCGCCTGCTGATCCGGCAGGGTGATGTCGTTCCCGTGGACGGCACGGTGGCGTCCGACACCGCCTTCCTCGACACCGCGGCGCTGACGGGTGAGTCCCTGCCAGTCCGGCTGGCGCGCGGGGCCGACGCCATGAGCGGATCGACCAACGCGGGCGAGGCCTTCGACCTGACGGCGACGCGCGAGGCCAAGGACAGCACCTATGCCGGGATCGTTCGTCTAGTGGAGGAAGCGCAGGCGTCCAAAGCGCCGATGTCCCGGCTGGCCGACCGCTGGTCGCTGGGCTTTCTGGTCGTCACCGTCAGTATCGCCTTCGCGGCCTGGTGGTTCACAGGCGATCCGATCCGCGCGGTCGCCGTGCTGGTGGTCGCCACGCCCTGTCCGCTGATCCTTGCCGTGCCGGTCGCACTGGTCGCGGGTCTCTCGCGTGCGGCGCATTTTGGCGTTTTGATCAAGGGCGCAGGGCCGCTCGAGACAATGGCGCGCATCCGTACGCTGATCCTCGACAAGACGGGGACGCTGACAGATGGCCGTCCGCAGATCATCTCGATCGACAGCCACGATGGCATGACCGAGGACGACATCCTCCGCCTTGCCGCCGCGCTCGATCAGGCATCGAAACACCCTGTGGCGCAGGCCATCGTCGCTGCCGCAAAGGCGCGGGCCTTCACACTGCCCGTTCCGACAGAAGTGGCTGAGATCCCGGGCGAAGGGGTCTTGGGTCGTGTGGAGGACCGCGAGGTGATCGTCGGCGGCGACGGCTTCGTGGCGTCCCGTGTCGGGCGGATGGTGGGCGATCACCCCGCCAAGGGCGCCGGATCGGTCCTTGTCGCAGTGGCAGTTGACGGTCACATGGCCGGGCACCTCGTCATGTCCGACCCGCTGCGCGAGGGAGCGGGTGCCATGCTGGACGGTCTGCGCCGTCAAGGGATCGCGCGCATCCTTCTGGCTACTGGCGACCGCGCGGACGTGGCCGAGCGCGTGACCGAGGGGCTGGGCCTCGACGGGCTGCGGGCCGGTCTGACGCCGGATCAAAAGGTGTTACTGGTGCTTTCCGAGCATAAACACGGGCCGGTGATGATGGTGGGTGATGGTGTCAACGACGCGCCCGCCCTGGCCGCAGCCGATGTAGGCGTGGCAATGGGGGCACGGGGCGCCGCGGCCTCGGCCGAGGCCGCCGACGTGGTGCTGCTCGTCGACCGGATCGACCGGCTGGGGCCCGGCATCGAGATCGCGCGGGCCTCGCGGCGGATAGCGGTCGAAAGCGTTGTCGCCGGGATCGGCCTGTCTGTCATGGGCATGATCGCGGCCGCTTTCGGCTACCTCACGCCGGTCCAGGGCGCGCTCCTGCAAGAAGTGATCGACGTTGCCGTGATCCTGAACGCCCTGCGCGCGCTGCGCATCGCGCCGCAGGAGCCAGCTACGGGCAAACCACAGGCCATCACGTCAGAGCAAGGTGACATCGTTCAAGGAGCCACGCCATGAGCCGTCTATCACATTCTGAAATCCATATGGTGCATCGCATCGGCTGGTTGCGGGCCGCCGTTCTCGGAGCCAACGATGGTCTTGTCTCGACCGCGAGCCTCGTCGTCGGCGTCGCGGCCGCAGGCTCCGGCAAGCCCGAGGTCATGATCGCCGGGCTGGCCGGGCTTATGGCTGGTGCGATGTCGATGGCGGCGGGGGAGTATGTCTCGGTCAGCTCGCAAACTGACGCCGAACAGGCGGACCTCGCCCGAGAGAGCCGTGAACTCGAGGAAACGCCCGAGGCCGAGCTCGAGGAACTAACCCTGATTTATGTTGAAAGGGGGCTGGACCGCGACCTGGCGAAAAAGGTTGCCGTGCAACTGACTGAACGCGACGCGCTCGGATCGCATGCGCGCGACGAGCTCGGCATTTCGGAAACCTTTACCGCCCGCCCTATCCAGGCGGCTCTGGTGTCCGCACTGACCTTCGCCGTTGGGGCGGTGCTGCCCCTGATCGTCGTGCTGCTGGTCTCGGAGGCGCAGATCGCTCCCCTGGTGGCGGGATCGACGATCCTTGGCCTTGCGGTTCTTGGCGGATTGGGCGCTTCGGCCGGCGGCGCAGGCGTCGTCCGTGGGGCCACGCGGGTCACGCTATGGGGAGCGCTTGCAATGGCGGCGACAGCCGGGGTCGGTGCGCTGTTCGGGGTCGCCGTAGGCTAGAGTCAATGGGGTGTACCCGAACCCCGCTCCGGCTGCTTGTTGCGGCAACGCTCGTCAACATCGTGCTGATCATCGAGGTGCCACAGATCGAGTCGCAGCGCGTGGGGTCAGAAACCCATGTCCGCAAATGGGTCATGCTGGACGAGATCAACACCGATATTCTGGAGCGGTCCTATGTCTGGGAGGACCGCACGCCCATCGGCACGTTCAGTTCCGTCTTCACATCCAAAATCCAGTCCAGCCTGATCGCGCTTGCCAGGTCGGGCGGGGCATCGATTGTTGATCGGCTGAAGTAGTCTCAATCACCGCAGGGGCTACCCAGCTTCATTTGTTCCCATCGATCCATTTTGACATCAGCCCCTTGTCGCGGAAACACTCATCCGGGACGGCGCGGCGTTTGATCCGGGCGAGACGCTCGGCGAAGGCGACCTGCTTCGATGTCGGGCGGCTGTCCTGCGCGCCCGGGTTCAACTTGGCTTGTGCGTCGATCCAGGCGCTCAGGGACCGCCGATCTTGCTGAACCTCCCACGGCAAAAGCGTCTGGGTGCGCAAGGCCAGCGCGCGCGCATAGGCGATCTGCTTGGGCGTCGCGGGCAGGGCGTAAGTGGTGCTTTCCATCGGGGATCTCCCTTCTTAGCGTGGTTCTTAAAATAGAACATAACAGGAACAAAATCAAGCCACCTGCGGAAATCATGGGGTTTGAGAGGAAGAGGAGGGCCGGGGGAGGTCAGGCCTGAGGATGCCCGAAAGAGGGTGTCCGGGCCTGATCCTGTTCCTCATTGGGGTCTGATGCCGGAAAGTGCAGGATTCTGCGTTCTCATGAGCTTCGCATTTAACAATCTCCGGCATCAGATCCCTAAAGAGTGAAAGTGTCCTTCGGGTTTTGTGACTGATGGATGAGGGCCTTCGGGGTCCCTCAGATGGGTCCGGGCCGGGTTCCGGTCTGCCGTTCCTGATGAAGGGCATTCCCATGCAAACAGGTGTCTTGCGCGTGTTGCGCGCGACCGCCGCCTCCTGGTGGCGGCATAGAGATCTGCGCCGAACTGGCCAGACGTTGCTGGCACAGCGGCTCGAACGCCAGACCGTCCTGCGTGATCTCGGCTATCTCAGGCAGGCGGCGAAGCTGCCGAATGCCCATGTGATCTGCGGAGAGGGCGGGACATTCATCCACCTCGGCTTGACCACCGTGTCGAGTTTCGCACCGATCGAGCGCTTTCCCTTGGCCGCTTTTGCGGTCGCACGTGGCACGCCGTTCATCGATATCCGACCCGTCACCGATGTCATCGCCTTCGCGAACCTGCCGCGGGTTGCGCGGAACGGATCGGTCGACCCTGACTCTTCGGGTCCCGGCAAGTCCGTGTCGCTGACCACCTACATCCACATGGTCGAAGCCCTCGGTGCCAGGATCGCCAACGATCCGCGCCCCTGTCGGTCAACCTAGTCACCACTCCCTCTCACCAAAACTCGAAAAGGAGGCCAACCATGGCCCGATCCCGTACGCCCAAATTCGATGCCTCAGAGGTCATCACAAACGAAATCATCCGCATCATCGAGCGCGGCGTCCTGCCGTGGCGCAAGCCCTGGACCGCAGGTGGCAGCTCTCGTCCCCTGCGCGTGGGCGGAGAACCCTACCAGGGAGTGAACAACTTCCTGCTGACGATGCGGACCGTGATGGCGGGCCACAGCTCTCCCTTCTGGATGACGCTGCCGCAGGCCAATGCGTTGGACGCAAAGGTCCGCAAGGGCGAGAAGTCCTCTGTCGTCGTTTACTACGGTCAAAGCCGGAGAGACGCCGGCGATGAGCATGTTCACAGCGACGGGGATGATCACTCCGAGGAAGCCCGTATCTTCCGCTTCCAGAAATCCTACCGTGTGTTCAATGCCTGCCAGATCGAGGGCTTGCCCGACAGCTTCTACCCTGACCCAGAGCCCGCGCCCAAGCATCCGCCGTCCGAGCCGATCCCGCACATGCAGGCGTTTTTCGATGCCATCGACATCACAACCGTCTTCACGGGCACGGAGGCGTACTATTTGCCCCCCGTGGACAAGGTCTACATGCCATCCATCACACGGTTTCAGGACCCGCGCAATTTCTACGGGGTCTGGGCGCATGAGCTGGCCCATGCCACGAAAGCCCCGCATCGACTGAACCGTGATTTCGGGTTCTCGAAGTTTGGCAACACGTCCTATGCGCGCGAGGAAATCGTCGCGGAATTGACCTCGGTGTTCCTGGGTCAGACGCTCGGCTTCACGGCGCATACGCTCGAGATGAATGCCGCCTACCTCCACAACTGGTTGCGCGTTCTTCGGTCGGACAAGGGCGCGATCTTCCGGCACGCCGCGGACGCGCAGCGCGCCTGCGACTATCTGATCGCCAGATCGGAGGTGGGCAGGGCAGGGCGCAGTGCCGAGGCCGCCTGACCACACGGAGAACGGAGACACCCATGTCACGTAAGGAACCCAAAACGCTGCGGGTGGCCTGCTTCAACGACGGCCGCCGCAAGATCATCACCTTCAAGCGCGGTGCCTATT